>JAHEAS010000528.1 GCA_024642645.1 Saprospirales bacterium
TGTCAGGTCAACGTTGCCTGAAGGTACCCAGGCGTTGTCGGCATCGGATTGCTTTGCAATGGTGGCGGGCAAAGCCACCCATGTGGCCGTTGTGGGGTCGCATTCGAAGTCAGAAGAAATCCAAACGGATAGCCCATTGTGGGTGTAAAACGATTTTGCAGTTTCAAAAGTAAGCACCTGAGCTTGCGTCAAGTCAATCCGTGGAGAAACCAGCCAAGTGTCCATCTCTGGTGAAGCGTCATTGTAGGCAGTTGCTTGTGCGTAAATATTTCCCGAAAAAGCTTTCGCTTGCCAAACCCTAGTGCCTTTCAGCGCAATATTGGTCCAGCCAGTCAGGTTCACCGGGTCAAAATCAGCCAAAGATTCAAATCCCTCGTCCACACCAGCGACCACAGGCACTGGTCCATTTGCACAAGGATCTGGGCCAACGGGGCCACTGCAACGAGGGCCGCTCATGTTCACGTCGTTCATATCACGCACGATGAACTGGAGGTCATTACGGTAAATTTGGAGAATTCCTGTCAAAGTGCCGCCATCGTTTGGAAGGCTCACACCCGCAAAATCGGCGTAACCACTGGTTCGCACGAGGAGTGTCACCCCGTCGCAGTCCTCCAAATCACGGTTGTAAGTGGTTCGGGTAACTGGGTCGGCGAAGGTGCGTGCCGTATCTGCCAGTATAAATTGAACATCTGTCACCGTCACCAGTGTGTTAACATCGTCGAAAGTCAGCTCACTGATTTTCCTGACTTTCGGCGCTGGCGGCGTCTCTGACTTTTTGCCCCGAATCAGGTGGTCGCTCACCTTGATGATATTGCCAAGCTGGCCATCATCGGTGATGAATCCGCCCAATTGGAAAAGGTTGTTGTAGTCGCCAATCACGAGGCCCTTGCACTTGATGTACACCTCACGGCCTACCGGATAAAGCGTGTAGCTGTCGGTCGTTTCGATTTTGACCATGATGCCGCCCGTTTCATCTTGAATGACGAACGACTGGTACAAGTTTCCGCTTGCGTCGTCGCCCACAACCGTACCTTTCACTATCCAATCTTCGGTAATGGTCTCCAACTGGCCAATGGTGTGAAGGGCTTTTACTTGCGCAATCGTCGCATTGGCCGTCAGTCCGGGGTCGGTTCCGTCGGTTGGCGGCTGGTCGAAATCTTCTTTGAGGCAGGCGTTGAAAAGGACGCCAAGGAATAAAGCGGGTAGAAAAAATTTAATTAAGTTCTTCATTATCAATTGATTGTTGAATTTCTGAATTGTTGGATTGCTTTATTGCTTTATTGTTGTCGTCAAACGTGTAACAATAAAACAATTTAACAATTTCAAAACCGGAGCGCCCCCATCAGGAAAAAGTTGGTGCCGTAGGCGTAAAAATATTTTGGTGCAAAAAGGTTAATACCGTTATCAAAATCTGCCTTATCAAAGCGGAGCTGCTCAAAGCCTCCCGTTCTGAAACTGGCGTTCAGCAAATTGGTGACACCAAGTGTCAAATTGAAAAATACCCCATCGCTGATTTTGAAAGATTTATTGGCAAAAAGGTCAACAGTATAAGCACTTGAAAGGCGCTCTTGGTCAATCTTCCTGTCGTAATTGGCATCACCCACTTGATCGCCAAATACCGCATCGGTGGTGCGGCGATAAGGGTTCACGTCAATATAATTCCTATCAAAATAATTGACCGTAACACTAGCAGACCAGAAATTTGGAGAACGATATTCCAGTGTCCCGCTGTATGCCGTTTGAGGTGTGCTAGGGATGTAAAAGTTCTTTAGGTAAGAGGTACCCCGATTTTGAATCACGCCGTCATCGTCAATCACGAAGATGGCATTTGGTCGGGAGGTATAAATATACTCACCCACGGATGCCACCCCAGTAAAAGAAATCGTAGGCGTAATCTTGTATTGCCCTGCAAACTCAACGCCAGCGTGGCGTTTGTCCGTACCAATGAGGATGCTGGTACCGAAGCCCCTCAAATCATCATCGAGGAAAAAACGGTTCACCTTTATCCCGTTCTTGAACTCCGTCCAAAAGAAGGTAGCACGAGCCTTCAACCGAGGGGAGCGCATTTGGTAACCAGCCTCACCGCTGTAAATTTCCTCGCTAGTTAAGCCCGGCACAAGTTGGTCACGGTTTCGAGCCGAAACGTAGGCATTCCGAATATCGGGTGTCCGGTTGACATAAGCGCCATTGGCGTAGAGGTAGTTCCGGCCATTTATTTTATAGGTTACGCCTGTCTTTCCTGAGTAGTTGAAGAAATTTTGCTTTTCTGAATCGCCAAATGAGCTGTTTGGGTAGCGACCACTGCGGAAGTTGCCAGTGCGCCAGAATGAAGTGCTTGTTGCTTCGCCAGCTATGAAAAAGTCAATTTTATTAAAGGTGAACTGACCCTGAAGCCACGGACCAAAACGACGGCCAGTAATGTCATAGTCCCACTTGTAGTGGTCTCCTTTTCGCACGATTGGGTCGGGATTGTTCAGGTCATATTCCGGGGATTGTCCGGGCAATGGCGTGTCCAAGGCGAACCTGTCCACATTGACGTAATAGTCACCACCAAGTAAGTCCTCAACCTGGGAAAAATAATGCGTTTTTTCCTGCTGGAACTGTATCCCAAAATTGATGGTCAAGTGGTCACTAACGATGTTTTGATAAGTAGTGTTGCCGCTAAGTCGAGTAAGGTCGGAGCGTTGGTCGCCGAGGATAACCTGCGACATATTGCCCGGCGTGTTGTTGTATGACTGGCCGTTTAGGCGGTTTCCTTCGTAAATTTCATCCCATTGTACTTGCAGTAGGTCGGGGTTGTTGCGATAGATTTCAGCTACCTGATTTGCGATGGCCTGTCCACCATTCCCAGGCAATGTATAGTAGCTGGGCAGTTTCCGGTAGTAATCAGGGCGTGGGTCAGGAGAGTTGAACCAATCCAGTTGGGTGCGGCCATAATGCCCTGTCATGTAGCCTACGGCTGTTGTCAAGGTTGCTTTTTCACTCATTGTCCAGTCATGGCGCAGCACACCGAAAGGTTGGTGGGCGTTCACTACCCTGGCGTCACGCTTTCGGCCATTTTGCCAACCCCAATTGGAATTGTAAAAATTGGTTCCAGCCAGGTCATTCATTTCTTGGACCGATGGGCTTTGAGCCCCCCTCCGCACTGGTGAACCTATCACGGTCAAATTGAGCATGTGCCTATTGTTCAGCTTTTTGTCAATTGACCCAAAATAAGACCAAGCATCATAAAAAGTACCAGGCACATAGCCCTCTTCCGCCCAACGGCGGCTTCCAGAGAATGAAAATGCCCAACCATTTGCCAGCATTCCAGTGTTCCAAGTGGCCATGATACGACCTGTGTAGGAGCGGTTTCCATACATGTAAGATACCCGCTTGCCTGTGCGTTGCTCGCTTGCTCGGGTGTCAATTGCGGCAGCTCCACCTATGCCACCAAAGCTGTAGGTCGATGGACTTAGGTCAATTGTGCTTTCCCGGTTGCGGGTCACGTCGTTGAGGCCGCCCCAGGTGCTCCAATA
>JAHEAS010000529.1 GCA_024642645.1 Saprospirales bacterium
CGGTCCTTGTTCAGGCGGTAGTTCCAATAGATGGCATCCTTGGTGATGCGGCTCGTCTCAATCTTCTTTTCGATGCTCTCGATGGATTGCTGGATTTGTGCCTCAGACACCGGCATGTCCTCGATGATTTCGTTCATGGCCTTGATGGCGTCCGGCATCTTATCAGCCTGCGTGCCTACGTAGGCACGGAGGTAGTGCGCTTGGTTGGCTTTCGTAGGTGAGCCGAAGCCCACGTTGGCGGAATAGGCCAGCGCCCTCGACTCCCGTATTTCCTGGAAGACGATGCTCGAAAGACCACCGCCAAAATAGTTGTTGTACAACTCCGACATCACGTACTCATCGAGGTTGAACTTGTCTGTGCCCTTGCTCATCAGCATGATTTCGGCCTGCACCATCGGAAAGTCCACGAAGATGACCTCGTTCTCCGGTGTGGCCAATTCGTCAAACTTTTTCGCTGGAACAACTGGCTTCAACTTGCCCGCTTTGTGGTACTTGTCGAGTAGTGTGGCAGCGTCTTTCTGCTCTTTTGAGCCATAGTAAAACACCCGGTGGTCGTAGGTCGTGATGCCTTTGATTTTGGCGACCAAAGCCTCCGGTTTCAGCGCCTTCAGTTCAGCAGGTGTCAGGTTGTTGGTAAACGGCGACTCCTTGCCGTAGCGGGCGTAGTTGGACATGGCACCCCGCAGGATGGTGGTCTTGCTCTTTTTGTCGTTGTCACGGCGCAGCAGTTCGTCGGCCACGAGGCCATCGAGCGCCTTCTGGTCGCCCTTCACGTTGGCGAGGATATGCTCGAACAGCTTGATGCCCGGCTCCAGTGACTCGTCGAGGCCAGAGAGCGTGACATAGGCCCGTTCGTCGCTCACGTTCACCGAGAAATCGAGGCCCAGCTTGAAGAACTCCTGCTTGAGCTGGTCGGCGGTGTACTTGTCCGTGCCGAGGTAGGGCAGGTAGTTGATGGCCATGGCCAATTCCTTGTCGCTGTTTTTGCCCATCTCCACGATATAGTCGAGGATGAACGTCGGGTTGTTTTTGTTTTTGATATAGTCCAACTCCACGGCGCTGGCCAGTTTTTTCGTCTGTATTTCTTTATCATAATCCAAAAACTGCGGCTCCAACCTCGGCGACTCTTGCGCCAAAAATTTTTCGGTAAAAGTAGAGCTAGCCTCCCGGTTCACCGCCACAGGCGTGATGCTCGGTTTGTCCACCTTCGGAACATTCGGGTCCACGCCGGTGCGCTTGTAAACCACCACGTAGTTGTTTTTGAAATGCTGGTTTGCCCAACGCACGATATCCGCCTTCGTCAGTTTTTCCAAACGGGCGTAACGGTTGACGTAGTCCTCCCATTTTGTTCCCAATATAAAGGCATCGGTCATTTGCCCGGCACGGGCGTTGTTGCTCTCATTGGCACGTATGTCGCTGAGTTTCAAGTTTTTAATGCAGGCACTGAGCAGCCATTCGTCGAATTGCCCTTTTTTGATTTTTTCCACCTCGGCCATCAACATCGCTTCCACTTCCTCCAGTGTCTGGCCCTCACGGGGCTTGCCGTACAACTGAAAAGTGGAAAAATCCTCCATGCTGGTGAGGGAAGCACGGGCTTCCAGCACCTGCTGTTTTTGGAGCAAATCGAGGTCAATCAACCCTGCCCGACCATTGTACAGCAGCCGTGAAATCATGGTCAAATAATCCTCATCGGCGGTATTGGCACCGCCAGCTTTCCAAGCCACGTTCACATAGGCAGCCTCCTGTCCGAGCACTTCCTTGCGCACCACCTGCGTCAGTTCCGGCTGCGGCTGAAACTTGAACGGCGGTATTGGCGCTGGCTGGTAGCCGCCGAAATATTTCTCCGCATACAGCACCGCCTCCTCCGGCTTGAAGTCGCCAGCCAGCACGATGGCCATGTTGTTCGGCTTGTAGTACGTGTTGAAATACTCGTGAATTTTGACATGTGACGGATTTTTCAAATGCTCACCTTTGCCAATGGTCGTCTGTGTGCCGTAGGGGTGCGTCGGATACAACACCTCATTCATGGCGGCGCTCACCTTGCGGAAATCCCTGTCCTGGTTGATGTTGAATTCTTCGTAAACAGCCTCCAGCTCCGTGTGAAACAGGCGCAGCACCACTTCGTGGAAACGCTCGCTTTCAAGCTGCATCCAGCGCTCCAGCTCATTGCTGGGGATGTCGTTTACGTACACCGTCTGCTCCACCCAAGTGTAGGCGTTGGTGCCACGTGCGCCCAGCGAACTCACCATTTTGTCGTACTCGTTGGCGGCCACCAGCTTGGCGGCGGCGTTCGAGGTTTCGTCAATTTGGGCATAAATCGCCTTGCGTTTCTCCGGGTCGGTTTCCATCCGGTGCATCTCATAGAGGTCGGAGATTTTGGTCAGCATTTTCTCCTCCGTCGGCCAGTCGAGCGCCCCGATGTTGTGCGTGCCCTTGAACATCATGTGCTCCAAGTAGTGCGCCAAACCGGTGGTCTCGGCGGGGTCGTGCTTGGAACCAGCTCGCACGGGCATTTGCGTCTGAATGCGAGGCTCAGCATCATTGATGCTCATGTAGAGCTTCATGCCGTTTTTCAGCGTGTAAATCTTGACACCGAGCGGGTCTCCGGGCACAGACTCAAAGTCGAAGGTGAGCGGGCGTGGCGACACGGCGTTGGGGTCAGTTGTCTTCCGGTCTTGGACTTTTTTGTCCGGCAACTGGATGGATTGTTTTTCAGCAACCTTCATTTTTTTATCAGATTTGGTGGGCGTTTGTGCTTGCGCAAAAATTGGCAACAAGCCTACAAGAATGACCAACAGCGGGTGAAAGTTTAGTTTATTCATAAAATATTGATTTTCTCAAGTTGATGAAGGTTGATGAAGGTGATAAGGGTTGATCGGAGCGCAGCTTAGGACTTTATCAACCTTTATCAAACACATCAACCCTTATCAACTAAAACTTGGAATTGCGAAAGTAGCAAAGATGGGGCGCAGATAGTTTTGGCTGCACGATAAAAACAGCTTCGTCAAATAGGCGACCAGTTGTCCCTGCCGCTTTAAAACTTACGGTATTCCCCATCAAGCAGCAAGTTGGCTTCCGCTTTTGAAAACTTCGAGGCCGCATTGTCCCAGTGCAGTTTTTTACCGGGAAAACGGTTCGCCACCACGCCCAGCAGGATGGACTCCGTCAGCCTCGATGCATAGGAAAATGGAGCACTGGTCTGGGTCTTGCCCAAGCAAGCGTCCACGAACTGGTGGTAGTGGTCCACTTCTTCCAGCACCGGGAAGTCGAATTTTTCAAACTTGTTTTCAACAATTAGCTTCGGGTAGCCGATATGCGGTAGCAGCAGCCTCCCCTTTTCACCGACGAACATCGAGCCTTGCTCTGGCAACTTTTCGCCTGTCGGCATCACGAGTTCCTTGTGCTTTTTAGGCGCATCCGTGCCGTCGTACCAAACCCATTTTAGGGTCTTCGCTGTGTACTGCGTACCGGGGAATTTGTAGGTCACGACATTGTGTTCCGGGTGCGCAAA
>JAHEAS010000530.1 GCA_024642645.1 Saprospirales bacterium
CATCTCACATAATTTCCACTGCGAACGTCATGACCTCTGATATTGACAAGCCATTCGCCTACCTCACTTTAATACATCTAACATAATTCCCAGTCCGGACATCCTGTGGCGGGAGCCTGATTAATTCTCCATGAATTATCTCAAAAATATAGGCTCCTGAATTATCATAGGAATCGGTATAAATGGTATCGGAACTCCACAAGAACGTGTACCCACCGGCCATGCCGGAACCATAAGCGTCGATGCGGCCGCCCGGTTCGGCGTTGAATCCAGTTTTACCGCCTATACTTAAGTGCTTCCCTGCCTCGGACATACCACCAAGTGTGTCAATCAACTCCTCCCAATCTGCTTTCGTGGGTATCCGGTAGCCCGGTGGGCAAAGCTGGCATTTTTGAACAGCGCCAAAATTGTAGATGACCCCAAAACCAAGTTCCGGCTTGTTATTATAAAAAGCATAACTCGGAGAATGGACGTACAATTTTACGCCAGGCCCTCTTTCGAGGCCATTGGCAAACTGGGCCTGAATGTTGCTGTCGCAGACTATTGCCGTCTTTTTTAAATCTTCAGCCATCCAGGTTTGACGGCCAATGATAATAGTTGGGTAGCTTTTCCCATCCGTGTCCAAAACAGGTTCGCCGGGCTTAATGGTTGGTGACACATCATTTTCTTTTCCGTCCTTTTTATCGGAAAATGTGCAGGAACCCAGCAGGAATATCAATAAAAGCAAAGACCCAGCTGCAAGCTGGGAGATTTTTTGAAGTCCGAATTTTCTGTTCATAAAGGATTTTTTAGCTTTTTCCTTGAAGCTTTTTCTTTTTCTTTGAAGGTGCAAAAATACTTAGACTGTGTTCGGAATTTGGGTTTCGAGTGAAAAGTTGCCAATTTTTCGATGACACAAGGCAGAAAATTGGGAGCATAGCGGCGTTGAGTGACCAAAGTCTTAGATTGAATTTATGAATGCCAGGTTCTTTTTATTGCAATTAATTTATGTTTGGATAGCTTGTTTGAAGCTGAATGCGCAACCTCCTGCCCAGACAGCGACAGACGACCTTACAAGCATACTCAATCAGGCCAGCCGCTTCATTGAAGCGAACAGAAACGACACTGCACTGGTTTGCCTTCAGCCCGTTTTAAATCAATTGGAAGCACAGGGAATGATGGACACGCCCTTTGGCCTGAAAGTGCAATTAGCAAAAGGAAAGATATTGGAGCAGGGTTACCACCATGCCGAAGCCCTGGCCCTGTTCAACGAATTAAAAGAAAAATGCAAGGCTACCGACCAATGGGAGACCTACGCTGTTAGCTGCCTGGCCTTGGCCCGGCTGTACGAAAAAATGTACAGAAGGCCGCAACTGAAGGAAAACCTCGAATTGGCCCGTTCCACCATCTTGCAGCATCAGCTGGACAGCCTCTATCCGCTGCTGTCTATCCGCCTTGCGTTTTGGCAACATAGTACTGTCCGGCAGGATTCTGTTGATTACTTCGCAAAAGAGGCTGAAAAATCGCTCAAAACGATGGACAGCCCCAGCTTGCGGTATTATTTGGCGATGCTGAAAGCCTGGCAGTTGGAGGGAGTTGACCAATTGAAGGCCTTTGGGAAATACCGAGAGGCGATTCAAACGGCAAAAGAAATGGAAGACTTTACCCTGCTCAGCGATGCCTGGTACCGTCTTTCAAATAGGTACTTTACCAATCGGAAAAATCAGGATGCCCTGACCTTTAACGACTCCACCATACAGGCCTGCTACCAGGCAATAGCAGCAGGGCACGAGCATATCTATACCTTGCATGATGCATATTCGATAAGGTCGGCTATTTATAAAAGCATGGGAATCCTTGATTCTGCACTGTATTACAGCTATAAGGGTTTTGACCAAAAAATAAGATTCCTCGAACAACAACAACATGAGTTGGTGGCCGAAGTGGACGCCCGTTACCGGGATGAACAAAAAACGAAGCAAATCGAAGACCAGGCACTGGTCATCCGGCTTGAAAAACAAAAGGGAAAACTGCTGCTGGCAATCATTGCCCTGGCACTCTTGCTGGCAGGTGGGCTTACAGCAGGTTTGATAAACCGCAGAAAGGCCATGCGCCAACTGGCCCAACAAAACAAGCTCATCCAGCAGCAGTCCGAACAACTCAAACAACTCGACGCCGCCAAGTCCCGCTTCTTTGCCAACGTCAGCCACGAACTGCGCACCCCGCTCACCCTGATGCTCGGCCCCGTCAAAACCCTGCTGAGGGGCCATCATTCCCCCCAAGACCAGGAACGATTGCTGAACATGGCGCTAAACAGCGGCAAACTGCTCCAGCAGTTGGTGAATGATATACTCGACCTGCGCAAGCTGGAGATGAGCAAAATGGAATTGCATGAAAAACCCACTGAACTGCATTCTTATTTCCTCCGCTATGCGTCCCAATTCGAGTCACTGGTGGCAATTAGACGCATTGATTTTTCCATAAAAGCAAACGTCGAGCGCGGCGTGAGGGCCATGCTGGACCGGGAAAAGTGCTGGCAGCTAATCCACAACCTATTGTCCAACGCCTTCAAATTCACGCCGGAAGATGGCAGTGTCCAAGCCAGGCTATCCCTCGATGGCAATACCCTGATATTAGAGGTCGCCGATACCGGCATGGGCATCCAACCCGAAGACCTTCCCCGCGTCTTCGACCGTTTTTTCCAGGTCACTGGCAGGAAGGACTGGGAAGAGGCCCAAGGTGGTACGGGCATTGGCCTCTCCCTTTGCCATGAGTACGCACAATTGTTTGGCGGGAAAATGGAAGTGGAAAGCCCCGACCCCATTTCTGGCAAAGGCTCCGTGTTCAGGGCGGTATTTCCGGTCAAGCTGGTAGAGGGTTTGGAGGAAGTGGAGGAAGTGGAGGAAGATTGGGAAGTTTCGCCCCTCCCCGTCCCCATGGAAAAGCCTGAAAGAAGCCCAGCAGACACCCCACCCATTGATAAGCGGCCCAACATACTGGTCGTGGAAGACAACCCCGAACTACAAGAATACCTCCGGTTCGTGTTGGAAGACCGTTACCGGGTCGTCACCGCCGGAAACGGACAAGTGGCATTGGATATGCTGGCACACCAACCAATTCACCAATTCACCAATTCACTAATTCCCGACCTCATCCTCTCCGACCT
The DNA here is from genome assembly GCA_024642645.1 of Saprospirales bacterium. Classification (GTDB taxonomy): domain Bacteria; phylum Bacteroidota; class Bacteroidia; order Chitinophagales; family Saprospiraceae; genus UBA6168. The sequence goes on from JAHEAS010000530.1 coordinate 3,146, forward strand.
CATGATGCCCGTCATGAATGGCTACCAGTTACTGGAAAAGCTGAAATCCGACGACACCACCCGCCACATCCCCGTCATCATGCTGACTGCACGGGCAGAGGCGAGGGACAGGCTGAAGGCACTCCGCATCGGGGTGGATGATTACCTGACCAAGCCCTTCGACGAGGAAGAACTGTTGGTGCGCATCGAAAACCTGTTGCGGAACAAGGCTGAACGGCAGGATGTGCCGTTGGTTGATGGCGAGCCGGAAAAGGAAGCTCCCCTGATAAATGATGCGGACCGCAGCTGGCTGGAATCTTTCGAGGCCTTCGTATTGGAAAACTACGCTGACGACACCCTCGACATTTCGGTGTTTGCAGCCGAA
>JAHEAS010000531.1 GCA_024642645.1 Saprospirales bacterium
CCAACGTGCTGGTAGGTAGCGCCACCACCGTCACCGTCACTACCGAGTCGCAGCCCAGCCAGTTCATCAGTGTGAAATCTTGCGAAGCACCCGCCATGATGTCTGTGCCGTTGTAGTTCGCACTCGTGCCAGGGCAAGCCGAGAGGCTCACCATCGAGGTACTTGGCTGTATCTCGGCCACTTGCACTGTCACCACCGAGTCGCAGCCCAGCCAGTTGACCAGTGTAAAATCTTGTGTTGTACCAGCCGGAATGTCCGTTCCATTGTAGTTCGCCATTGAACCAACGCAGGCAGAGAGGTCAACCGTCGAAGCGCTGGTTTGCAGCGCCATCACCGTCACGGTCACCACCGAGTCGCAGTTTTGAGAACTCGGGAATAAGAAGTCCGTCGTGCTGCCCGGCGGCAACATCGTGCCATTGTAGTCAACAAAACTCCCTGGGCAGGCCGTTAATGCAAGCGCCAAGGTCGGAGCGGGCAGCGGATTCACCGTCACGGTCACCACTGAGTCGCAGCCGAGGTAGTTCACCAGCGTGAAATCTTGGCTGGTGCCTGCGGCAACGTTTGTGCCGTTGTAGGTGATGGAAGTACCGGGGCAGGCATCGAAACTTTCCGCTCCCGTGCTAGTTGGCAGCGGGCTCACCGTCACGGTCACGATGCTATCGCAACCGAGGTAGTTTACCAATGTGAAATCTTGACTGGTGCCCTCGAGAACCAGTGTGCCATTGTAATTGGCACTGCTGCCGGGACAGGCGCTGAGTTGAACCGAGGCCGTGGTTGTGGGGCAATTTGCAAATACCAGCCAGTCGAACTGTTCCTCCACGTCGCAGCCGCTGAGTGTCACGGTGGTGTTGACCAGCACAGCCTCCCAGCCCGGCGGGAGGTTCAGCGTGTCGAGAATCAGGCCGTAATCGGCAGCGAGGATGTCCACAAAATTGTAGCCATTGGCGATGCTGCTGGTCACCGTGTCCACGTTCGCCGTGCCATTGTTCAAGAAGATATTGACACCGCTCACCAACGTGTCGCCAGCGTCAATCACGCCGTTGCCGTTCACATCGAAATACACGTCTCCCGTGATGTCACCGAAGCCAGCAAACAGGTCTAGCGTCAGCACTTCGCTCGTGGAGGTACAACCATAAATATCAGTCAACACCACCGAATACTCGCCGCTTTGGTCAAAAATCGGATTGGCTTGCGTGCCGTTCGGGGCGGCCATCGGGCTGCCGTTGAATAGCCATTGGAAGCTGGCAATATCCGGCACAGTTGGCAGGCACATTGTATCCGGCTCACAGCGGGAATGGCAGCCAGCAGGCACGAGGTCAATGTCCGGTGCATTGTGGATGTCAATTTCATTGCTTATTCCTTTGCAGCCAAACTGGTTGATTGCGGTTGTAAAATAAGTGCCTCCGGCAACGACCGTGATGCCCGTTCCAGTCTCGCCTGTGTTCCATTGGTAGTTGTAGTTGGCGTTCGGGCCGGTCACGCTGAGTGTGGCAGTGGTATTTTCACAAATAAAGCCCATGGGCGAACTGGTAATCGCAACGGTCGGCACAGGATTCACCGTCACCGTGAACGGCCCTTCGGTGGCGGTGCAGCCCGTCGTCATATCCGTCACCGTCACCGTGAAATTATGGGTGCCTACCGGCAACAAGTTGCCCTTGTCCTCGCTAAACTCCAATTGGTCATCCGTTGAGCCGTTCGACCATTGGTAGCTATTGTTCAAACTGCCCTGAATGAGGAGAAACACGTCCTCGCCCTCGCAGACAGCATGGTTGTTTTCGTAAAATGCCACCGGTTGCCCAAACTCATTGTACTCCACGGCCTTGATGATGCCGTTCGGCTCGCCAAAAACGTCCACTATGGCAGGGGACGGGGCATAAGTACAGCCGGTAGCATCGGTCAAAGTGACAGCATAAACGCCTGATACAGCAATAGTTATGTTATCAAACGTCGCATTGTTAGACCAAATCCAACTGACGCCTCCCGATGGCGCTGCTAGCGATGTGCTTTCCCCTTCGCAAAGCGGAGACGGCGGCGAGGTAGTAATATTACCAGACAGCGTGTTTGGCGTAATGGTCATGTTGTCGGTAAAAACATTGGTGCAGCCGTTGATGCCAAGTGCCGTGAGTTGTACGATGTAATTGCCCGGCGCATCAAATTCGTGGTGGGAATTCATGAGTTCAGAAGTATTGCCATTACCGCTGGCTGGGTCGCCGAAGTTCCAGTAAACACTGGCGGTCCCGCTGCCCACCACCGCATTGAAGGGCAAAGACGTGTTCTCACAGGTTGCCGTAGGCAAAGCAAAACTCACTGATGGCGGTATGAATACCGTGACCGCTTTTATGGTGGAAACTGTGCAGCCACTGCTTTCGGTGACGGTTAACGTGACGTTATAAGTACCAGAACTGGCAAAGATGTGCATCGGATTTTGAGCGGTGGAGGTATTTGCTGCGCCGCTTCCGGGGTCGCCGAAATCCCATGCCCAATCGGTGATATTGGCCGGGGAAATGAACACTGACAGGTCATTAAACTGCACTGGCGCACCGGGGCAGGCATTCGAGTAGTCGAAATTTGCCTCCACTGGTATCAGCACATCATGGTAAATACCCACTAAACAGGAGCCACCTGGTGGGCTGATGGCATTCACCGCACCAACCAGTACTACTGTGTAGTAGCCAGCACTGGTGTAGCTATGCGGAAGGGGGTTGTCGTCAGTGCTGGTAGTGCCATCACCAAAATACCAGGTAAAACTACCGGGTACGAAGTTCACGGAAGTATTCGTAAAACTGAGCGCATTGCAGTTGGCGGTTGTGGCATTCGTGAAATCCACTGAACCGCCAGGCGTACAGCCGGGAATTGGAGGCCCACCGCCCAAGCCGAGGCATTGGCCGCCCACGCAGGTGCCGCCTGCCACTGCACAATCCACCAGCACGAGTACGTTGGAAGCAGCAGTGCAACCGTTCACATCCGTTGCAATCACCTGGTAGTCACCGGGTTGGTTAGTTGAATAGGTCGGCGAGTTGGCACCCACATTAACGCCAAACCGCTGCCACTGGTAGCTGTAAGCCGGGCTGCTCTCGGTGGCGTGAAGGGTAGCCGCCGGCCCCCCGGAGCAAAGTGCGTAGTAGGCTGGTGTCGAAATCGAGATGTTCGGTGCAGGCAATTGGATGATTTCGAAAATCGTGTCACCCACACAGCCATTGGCATCCGTGACCTCTACTTCGTAATTGCCAGCACCTAGGCTTGGCGTGTTCAGCGTCGAAACCAGTAATCCACTGGCATTGTTCCAAACATAGCTCGTGTATGGGAGGGTTGTCTGAATCACCGCCGTTTCGCCTTGGCAGAGGTTGGCAGGTGTTTGCGCCACAGGCTCCGGCAGGGACAGCACCGTCACGTTGTAGTTTTGGGTCGCTCCGCAAACGGTCACGCCTACCGTCGCTGGGCCGTCGCTATGCCACAGTACATCGACCTGCTCCGAGCCAGCGCCAGCAATGACCGTTCC
>JAHEAS010000532.1 GCA_024642645.1 Saprospirales bacterium
GCCATTTTTACCCAATTTAATTGTAAGAATGAGGGGAAAACACCGGCCGCCGAACCCGTGGCCGACACCACCCAAGTGCAGCCGGAAGCGGGCGTCCGCATGATTCCCATCGAAACGGCAGCAGGCAAGTACAACGTCTGGACCCGCAAGTTCGGCGACAACCCCAAGGTGAAAGTGCTGCTGCTCCACGGTGGCCCAGCCATGGGCTGCGAGTACATGGAGTGCTTCCGGGACTTTTTCCCGAAGGAAGGCTTTGAGTTCTATGAGTACGACCAGCTTGGCTGCGCCCGGTCTGATAAGCCCGACAACGATGACCTCTGGACGACCGCCCGCTACGTGGAAGAGGTGGAGCAGGTGCGCCTGGCCCTCGGCTTGACGAAGGACAATTTCTACATCCTCGGCAACTCGTGGGGCGGCATCCTCGGCATGGAGTACGCCCTCAAGTACCAAGACAACCTAAAAGGCCTCATCGTCAGCAATATGCAGGGCAGCATTCCCGCCTACGCAAAATACAACAACCTGCTGCGCAGCCAGATGCGCAAGTCGCTGGTGGACAGCTTGGAGGTTTTTGAGAAAAAAGAAGACTACAAAAACCCCGTCTATGCTGATTTGGTGATGAAGGAATATTACACCAAGCACATCTGTCGCCTGCCGGAATGGCCCGATGCGCTCAACCGTTCCTTTGCCCACATGAACGAACATATCTATGTGCTGATGCAAGGCCCCAGCGAATTCAAGGTCGGTGGTCGGCTGCTCACTTGGGACATCATGGACCAGCTTAAAAACCTCCACGTTCCCACGCTCATGATAGGTGCCAAATACGACACAATGGACCCCGCCGCAATGGAGGCGATGAGCAAAATGGTGCAAAAAGGCCGCTCGCTCTACTGCCCCGAAGGTTCGCACCTGAGCATGTGGGACGACCAAGCGCATTATTATCCTGGGGTGATTCAGTTCATCAAAGATGTGGAGGGGGGTAAGATTTGATAGGCATTAAAAGGTGAAAATGTATTTTTACCCAAAAAGAAAGAAATGAGACATCCCGTATGCCTGCTGCTCTGCCTGCTGTCAAGTTTCACACAAGCCCAAATAGGCGTTAACATCGGGCTGCCGGAACGGGGTGGCACCTACATCGACCTCGCCAAGGAAAACTACCGTTGGAACAACCTCAATACGGCCAGCGCCATCGGCAGTGGGGAAGTAGATACCAAGGGCTGGCCGACGGTAGATGCACAATACATAGCCGACTTCCGACCGGTGGCCGAATGGGCCGGCTCCATTGATGACCCCGAAATCTACCGGCTGAATGTGAGCGGTGTCTGGAAATGCTCGTTCCATGGGCAGGGGAATGTCAGCAGTTCCGCAGGCGGCATGGTGCAGAACGTGAACTACAACGCAGCCAACAACTTGACCAGCTTCGATTTTTCGGTCAGCCCGGCCAGCAATGGTTTGTTCTTGATAAACATCGGCAATACCCGCCGCACACCCAATGACCCAGTGAACTCCGGCTTCACCGACTTCAAAATGCTGCGACCCGGCTACACCGACGACAGCCAGTTGTTTTACCCGCCATTCCTCGCCCTGTTCGATTCCATCCATTTCTCTGCCATCCGCTACATGGTTTTCACGGATGCCAACGGCACCGACCCGACCTATCCCGCTGTCATGGAGTGGGCCAGCCGCAAGCTGCCCGACGATGCCTCGCAGACCTCCCTGCCGACCATCGACAAAAGGGTAGGGGGCTGCTGGGAGCATGTGATTGACCTCGCCAACCGCACTCAGACCGACGCCTGGATTAACGTGCCCATTTCCGCCTCGGCGGACTATGTGACCCAACTGGCCACCATGCTTAAAAACGGCCTCAACCAGAACCTGAACATCTACGTGGAGAGCAGCAACGAAGTCTGGAACACGGCGCCTGGCTTCGAGCAGACGCAGTACAACAAGGCTCAGGCAATGGCCCTCGGCATCACCGAGCAGCAAAACCACGCCCGCCGAACGGTGGAGCTGGCGCAAATCTTCGGGACGGTCTTCGGACAAGGTTCCCTCAATGGCCGGGTGCGGGTATTGATGTGCACCCACCAACCCATGCTGAAATGGTGGGCTGAGCCAATGCTGCAATACATCCAGAACAATTTTGGCCCGCCCGCCAACTACCTCTATGCCATCGGCTGCCAGACCTATTTTTCAGGGGGTGCCGACCCGGCCGAGAGTGTCACCAAAATCCTGGACGACTGCCACGCCAGCATCACCAACCAAATCACCGAAATGGGCGTGAACGAGGCTGGGCGCACCCAGTGGATTGCGAAAGCCAATGCTTGGAACCTGCCCGGCGGCTTCGTCAGCTACGAGGGCGGACCTGACCACGGCGGTGGCAGCACCACCAACATTGCCAACCGAATCATGGCCGAGCGCAACGAGCGCATGTGCGATGAAATGCGCTACAACCTCGACGATGCCTTCATTCAACTAGGTGGCACGCTCGCCATGCAGTTTACCCTCACCAGCAGCTACAACCGCTACGGCTGCTGGGGACTTACCGACGATGTGACAAATCCGCACCGCAATTTCAAGTTTGGCTGCATCAAGAGCCTGCTGCCCGACCCACCTTCCGGTATTGTCGAACTGATTGGGGAAAGGCCACCCGTAGTCACTGTTTCACCGAACCCCAGTGCAGCAGTGGCGACTTTCAAAGTACAGGCCGACAGCGGCAACCTGACGCTGTCGATTTTCGATGGATTTGGAAGGGAGGTGAAAAGCGCAGCAGTATCAGGTGGCCAATGCACGGTGGCTACCGATGATTTGCCCAACGGGCTGTATATCTTTTTGCTCCGCAACAACGGCGAAGGGCTGGGCGTAGGGAAACTGGTGGTGCAGCATTGAGGGGAATATGCTGGATGGCGGATGCTGGCTTAGAAAGCATGCGTTGAGCCATATTCGGTGTCTAAGGTCCCATAATCGGTGCCTGACGAACTTTCCTGAAAGCACATTGCACTTGGGGGCTTAGACCTAACAGGTCTATGCTTACCTACATACTTCCCATTAAGCAAGTTCAAAGTCTCTCCACTGTCACACCGTCATCCGCTGGCACTAGTGTTCCAGCCAAGCAAAACAACCGCTTGTTCAACCTCCCCCCCAAAGGGGCAAGCAAGCCTTGAACCGAATATCGGCCCGTCTCTGACAGTGACAACCATTTTTTGCTTTCACAAAATACCAAACATTCAACGGTGGCGCTGTATTATTGCGGCATGATTCGACTTACCTATATCAGTTCATTTGGAAATCAAATCGCTGCCAAAGACATTCGGGAAATCGGGCTGATTTCTGAGAAGAACAATGCAAGGGATGGCCTGACCGGTGTTTTACTTTGTTTCAAAGGCGTATTTTATCATTTTTCACAAGTATAATTTCATCCCGCTGGAGCATAGTCTATGCCCCGTTAAAATGTCTTATTAAATCAAATAACTATGTCAAAAAGAACTGTAAATGTGCTCATC
>JAHEAS010000533.1 GCA_024642645.1 Saprospirales bacterium
CCTTGGTTTTGGAATTGCAGTGACCGTGGACTTCAGGTAAAATTTTTACCAAAAACTCATTCAAATGAAATTAAAGAACAAAGCGCAAATTGAGTCATGGCTGGAATCCAGTGATTTGGAGGCCGTGGTGGAAGAGCTGAAAAAGCAGCTAAAAGCCAGCAAAACAGCAACCCCGCTTTACTCAGATGCCCTGGTGCTGTCAGCGCAGTTGAAAAAACTAAAGTCCGACAAAATCGAGCGAGTGTTATCATATGAGCAGGAAAGCCTATCGCTCAACAATTTCCGCCGAAGCCTGGTCGAATTCATCGAAATGGTGGAAAAATACAAGGGCGAGGAGCAGGACGAAGCGCTGGTTTCAACCACCAAAAAAGCAACGGAAACGACAGAAAAAAAAGCTGGCTATGGTTGGCTTTTGTTTTTGTTGCCAGTAGTAGTATTCGGGATATGGTGGTTTTTTGGCCGTAGTAATCCTTCCCTAACTGCTGCTACGCCAGCTAATATCAAGATTTGCAACCTATCCAAAATGTCGAACCAAGGGCATTGCTGCCTCGAAGACTTTCAGCGAATTTCCTTGTATAATGATGGCGCCACCTTGTATGTGACCGCCGCCCTTCCGGACTACAGCAACAACGACCCTGCGATAAAAGGCATCGTTACTTGGAAATCAGGTGAGACCTTCCCCACCGGGGCTATCAACCTCACGCTCGACAAGACCATTGGCGACCTTTGCTACGCCGCCATGATTCAACCACTGCACGGCATAAAATGGGTTCCAGGCAATTACATCCTGCAAATCCAAGTGGACGGCAAGGTGATAGCCGAAAAGGATTTTGAAATCATACCTTAGAAACCACTGATTTTTGAAAAACAAACCATGCGAATACTCCTACCACTCCTCGTAGCCGGGTGCTTTTTTTCTGCTTGCGCAAAAAAGGCAACAACTGTTTCAGAAGGCAATAAAGCAGCGCAACTAACTGATGACGAGTTATTTAAGCTCGTGCAGCGCAATACTTTCGAATATTTTTGGAGTGGGGCAGAGCCAACTTCCGGCTTGGCCTGTGAGCGCATCCACCTCGACGGTGTTTACCCCGACAACGACCAGCACGTGGTCACCACTGGTGGTTCCGGTTTTGGCGTGATGGCCATTTTGGTCGGCATCGAGCGGGGTTTCATTACCAGAAAACAGGGTTATGAGCATTTGAAAAAATCGGTGGATTGGCTGGAAAAGGCTGACCGCTTTCATGGTGTATGGCCTCACTGGCTCGATGGCCGCACCGGAAAAACAGTTCCTTTTGGCAGCGATGACGACGGCGGGGACTTGGTGGAGTCGAGTTTTCTCGTGCAGGGCCTACTCTGTGTACGGCAGTATTTCAAAGATGGAAATGCGGAGGAAAAGGCACTTGCTGTCCAAATTGATGAACTTTGGAAGGCGGTGGAATGGGACTGGCACCGCGGGCCCGACAAGGAAAACGTGCTGTTCTGGCACTGGTCGCCCAAATATGCTTGGCAAAAAAACTTCCGCATCCACGGTTGGAATGAATGCCTGATTACTTATGTGCTGGCGGCATGTTCACCGTCGCATGGTGTGCCTGCCGAAGTTTATCATGAAGGCTGGGCTGAAAATGGGAAAATTGTTGGAGGACCAATTGCTTACGGCCACAAATTGGCACTCCGGCATCAAGGGCGTGAGGTGTCGGGCGGGCCGCTGTTTTGGGCGCACTACTCCTTCCTCGGCCTCGATCCCCGTAAATTGAAGGACCGCTACGCAGACTACTGGGAACACAACGTGAACCACACGCTCATCAACTACGACCACTGCGTGGCAAATCCGCATCACTTCCCAGGTTACGGCCCCAATTGCTGGGGACTAACAGCCAGTTATTCTGTGCGATTTTATGCGGCGCATTGCCCGGAGGAGGACTTGGGGGTCATTTCGCCCACAGCGGCGCTCTCTTCGTTCCCCTACACGCCAAAAGAGAGCATGGCCGCCATGCGTCATTTTCATCATGACCTCGGCGAAAGCCTTTTTGGCAAATATGGCTTTTATGATGCCTTCAACCAGCAAGTGGATTGGTTTCCAAGACGCTATCTCGCCATAGACCAAGGGCCGATAGTGGTGATGATGGAAAATGAACGGACTGGGCTTTTGTGGAAGCTGTTTATGTCATGCCCGGAGGTGCAGGCGGGGCTGGGGAAGTTGGGTTTTACGTATCAATGAATACCAATAGAAAAAGCAAAAGCCGCTGAGAATCTCTTCACAGCGGCTTTTTCGTGCCCGGAGCGGGACTTGAACCCGCACTGCCGTATGGCAACAGGATTTTAAGTCCTGCGTGTCTACCATTCCACCACCCGGGCATTGAGTTTTGGAAACGCTAAGGTAAAAAAAAAGCCCTCAATAAATTGAAGGCTTTGGAGCGGAAAACGAGACTCGAACTCGCGACCCCGACCTTGGCAAGGTCGTGCTCTACCAACTGAGCTACTTCCGCTTATTTCTATGCTTTTCTTCTAAAGCGGTGCAAATATAAGACGGCTAAGTTCAAATTGTCAAATCCCTTTGGATAAAAATTTAAACTTTGTTCACAGGAACTCAATCAGATGGTGATAAGTTCCTGATAGTCAAGGTTTTTTAGAGGTCAATTTTTTTATCGTAGCTAAAAAAATACTCCTCACCCAAGCTGACCAGCACGAAGCCTGCGTGGCGCTTTTCACAAGTTTCAATAATAAGGTCTGACGCCAGTTTCGTATTTTCCTCGTCAAGGTGGCTGAAAGGCTCGTCAAGCAGCAGCATGTCAAATGGCTGGCACAATGCCCGTAAGATGGCGATGCGTTGGCGCTGACCGTAGGAGAGGGTAGCGGCCGATTGTTGCAAGTAGGGCGTCATACCCAGCCTTTCGGCCCATTCCAGCATCTCAGCCTCCGGTACGCAATCTGTTTGGCCGTTTTTTAGCTGGATATTTTCCAAACCGGTAAGTTTTGGGAAGAGCCGCAAATCTTGAAAGACGATAGAAAGCTGCCGTTGGCGGCATGCTGCCCAGTCATTTGCCCCCAATTGCCGGATATCTTTGCCCCCGAGGCTTGCAAGCCCATCGTAGTCATCTCGGATACCGTAGATGATGTGCAGCAGCGTGGACTTGCCTTTGCCCGACGCGGCGTTCACGAGGTATTTTTTCCCTTTTTCAAAAACGCAGTTCGTGGAAAAAACACCGGATGCGGCGTTGATACCGTTCGGCATTTCCTTGAGGGGAATGGGCTGTATGTTTTTTAGCTCAATCATTTTAGCTCAATCTTTTCAAAAGGATGAAATAAGAGAATATTCAGCCCCTGCCATTATTGCTTGTTCAACCCTTGCGTCGAAAGCTGCCTTCAACCTTCCCTTGCAAGCGTCTAACAAAAAGCGGGTTTTCATGCCCATTGCAAGACTTTCTAAGGCAGTACTAACAACTTCATTTTCCATCGGCATCCCGGCAAGGTGCAATTCATTGA
>JAHEAS010000534.1 GCA_024642645.1 Saprospirales bacterium
GCAAGCCCCATTATGCAGTAAGCATATTAGTTTTTGGTTGCCAAATATTGAGTATTGGATGTTGCTCAGAGTAGCCTTTCCCGAAATGCTTTGCTAACAGCTTCGGACTTGGAGTTTACTTGTAGTTTTTCGTAAATATGCTTGATATGGGTCTGTACCGTAAAGAAAGAAATGAACAGTTTTTCAGCCACTTGTTTGTAGCCCATGCCATCTACCAAAAGTTGCAGAATTTCCTTTTCTCGCTCCGTCAGGTCAATCGTTTGCTGCTTTTTATTCGCAAAAACACCAGGGTGCCGGAGCATTTGCAGTACTTTTTTTGCCACTGGCGGGCTCATCGGAGCGCCACCCCTGAGCACATCACGGATAGTCTCTGCAAGCTCATCTGAAGTTGTACCTTTCAACACATAGCCACTCGCTCCAGCACATATTGCATCAAAAATCTTATCGTCTTGGTCGTACACCGTTTGCATAACGATTTTCAAATTTGGAAACTGCCTGCGAAGCACCTCTGTCGCACCAATACCATTCAGACCCGGCATATCAATGTCCATTAGCACAACATCAGGGTTCGATTTTAGTATATCTTTTAACAAGTTGTTGCAATCACAAAAAGCGCCGGTGCATGCCATGCCATCCGTGTTGTTCAGTACGAGCTCCAAGCTTTCCCGGATGTGGCGGTTGTCATCGAAAATTGCTATGCTGATGGTCCTTTCTTCGTTTCGCATTGGTTTGATTTTGATAGTGCAAAGATGGCGGCTAATACGGGCATGGGCAATCCCTCATTTAAGGGATATGAATGAAACCATTCTCAGCCTATTCTTATCGAGTACGAAATCTGAGTGCCACCGCCGTTGTTGGAATTAATGAGAAGCGTCGCTTTGTCCTCCAATGCTCGCAGCCGCATATTCCGTATTCCGTTACCCGGTGTTTCAAGTTGCGAATCGAATCCTTTCCCATTATCTGAGATGGTCATCTTGAAAAATTTTCCCTCATTCCAAATACGGACGCTCAACTTGCTTGCCGCCGCATACTTTAGAGTGTTATTGACAGCCTCCTTGTAAATCAGGAAAATGTTCTTTCGGATTTGAGGTGGGAGTTCCCAATTGGTGGGCAGCTGATTACTGAACTCGAAAACAACCTCTTTAGCTGAACAGGCGCTTTGGCCGATATCCTGCACTTTGCTTGCGAAATGTTCCGAGCGGTCGCTGCGGGCATCCACTGTCCACACAATTTCCCGAATGCTTTGCATGGCTTCACGGGCATTGTCCCCAATTTTTTCCAAAACGGCTTCCAGTTTTGGTTGTTCGTTTCCTAGTTGTTGTTTCACAAAATCACTGTAAAAGGAAATGCTACTGATGGTGGAAGCGACATCGTCATGTAGGTCAGCCGCAATTTTATTCCGCATGCGTTGCATTGCCAATAGTTGGTTGATGCGATACCGGTAAAAACTGTAACCTATGGCAAAGATTACAGCAAAGACTGCCAATTTGAACCAAATCGTTTGGGTGAAGTGCGGAAGGATATTAATCTTAACTGGGTTAGGCATTTCATTGGTTTGTCCATCCACATCCGTCGCCCTGACACTAAATAGGTAGCTGCCATGCGGAAGCTTTGGATACTGCGCCGTAAGTTGCTCCCCTGCCTCTACCCAGCCTTGGTCAATGCCCTCCAAACGATAGCTGAATTTGATTTTGTCTGACAAAACGTATTGAGGTGCCGCAAAACTGAAACTGATAAAATTGCGATTGTTGGCCAATTCGAGCGAAAAATGGTGCCCTGACAATGACTTTATCATCTCCTTATCAAGCACTTTCAGTGAGGTGAGTACTGGAATTGGCATTACCGGGTTTGTCCTCAATGCAGCTGGATTGAGGATATAAAAACCGCCATAGCCACCAACCAACAAGCTGCCAATGCGAGTTTTGGAGAACCTGATTCCCCAATCTGGAAGGTCAACGCCAAACTCATCTCCATAACAACGGGTTGTTTTTTTGATGGCATCAAACAAGCAAATTCCATCTTGGCAAATTAACCATGGCCGGTTTTGGCGGTCAATTTCGATGTCCTGAAACTTGTTCACAGGAAGGCCATCCTGAACATAGAAATTGGCCATTTTATTCATCGCCCCCTTTTTTTCTATAAGGGTAATTCCTCCCGGTTCGGTCGTCAACCAAAGCTGACCGTCTGAAGTGGCCGCAAGCCTAGTAGTCATTTCAGAAGCAAAACCCGATTCAATTTTTTCCAGCACTCCCGTTTCAGGATGATATTTACCCAAAAAGCCGCTCCAGGAAGTCAACCAAAGCACTGAATCCTCCTCATCCCACCAAAGGTCACGAACTTCTCCATAAGTACCTTCTGCGTCGTGCTTCACCGATTTAATCAGCCCATTTTTGGTGTCAAGTACCAGCAATGAAGTGGTATGGGTGCCAAGCCACAGCCTACCCTTACTATCCAGTTCTGCGGTAGAAAATTGAATATTGGAACCATATCCCTTCACGTTAATTGGAGTGGGTAATGGTTGAAACCGTTTCTTTTTTTTATCAAATTTATAGATGTGGTGGAAATCAATTACCCAAATAGTCCCCAAACCGTCATCTACTAATTGCCTGGGGTAATCCATTTTTTTTCCATTGGGCAAATTGAAAGTGGTCAGTTTTTGGCTCGCAGGGTCATACTGATAAAGTGGTGATTCACTGCGTGTGGTCAAATAATATCGGCCTTCGTCCTCAAGAACGAAGCTTATGACCTGGCTCTTTTCCTCATGGGTTTTAATAAAAGGAATTTGCTGCAAATGGGTATCCAGTCTTGAAACTCCACCTTGCACTGCTACCCAGATTGAGCCATCATTATCCTTCAAAAACGAAAGCACCCGCCCGGGCAGCAGGCTATACTGAACTTCCGGGTGATGCTTTATCATTTGCCATGTGCGGTTTTTGATATCGAAAACGCCCACTCCTTCCGAAGTACCTATCATCACTTTGTCTTGGTTAAAGACCGTGAGCCCCCACTGCGTAAAGTCATCGGTCAGCGGTGCAGCATCTGGACGGTAAGGGAAATCGGCCCATCCGTTTTTACCATCAAAATGTCGCAAACCTTGACCGCCAGTAGCTAACCACAAGCCACCTTGCCCATCTGGGATTGCACAAGTCAGCTCAAGGTTTTGGATGCTCGGCGGCATTGGATAATGCTTAAACACCTTGCTTTTTTCATCAAAGCTGAACAGGCCAATATTCGTACAAAGCCAAAGCAAGCCATTTTCCGCTGGCAATATCCGGTTGATGTTGAGATAGGATTTTGTCGAAATTTCAGCCGACCTCACCATTGCCCGCCAAGGAAAAGCCTCGAAAGAATTATCTATGGACCGAAAAGCCAGCAAATCCTGGTTATCCGCAGCTACCCACACTTGTCCATTCTTACCAATGGCAACATCGTGAATCAAACGGGATAGGAGGGTGGGCGTATTTGATGGGCTGAACAATT
>JAHEAS010000535.1 GCA_024642645.1 Saprospirales bacterium
TTTCAAGAAACGGTGTGATATCCACTACAAAATCTGGTGTCAAATCTTTGTCTTGTATGTAGTGATAAACAGCTTTGGGCCGCCATTGGTGTTGAGATTGCCCCTCAAAACTGGTCTCAATTTTTATCAAACCTGAATAAAAACAGGCATCCGCAGTGAGTTTTGCAGCACGTCCGTGGTCGGGATGGCGGTCGTCAATTGAGTTGGCCAGCACGATTTCTGGCTGGCACCAACGAATGATTTCGATGATACGGAGCAAATTTTCTTGGCTGTACTGAAAAAATCCATCGGCCATGCCAAGGTTCCGACGAAAGGTAGCGCCCATTTTTCTTGCTGATTCGGCTGCTTCTAAGTCCCGGAGTTCGGCAGAACCTCGGCTGCCCAACTCGCCTCGGGTGAGGTCGAGTAGTCCGACTGTTTTTCCCAGTGAAATATGTCGAAGCAAAGTTCCACAAGCGCTCAGTTCTACGTCGTCCGGATGTACTCCGATTGCAAGAATGTCTATTTTCATGACCTCAACTGGTTAATACTCGTGATTGAAAACCCAAGGAATATTACTCTTCCGCTAAAATATAGGCGGAATAAGGACCTATCATTGCGAAACCCGAATCATTCATACCCATACCGTTCATGTCCAAGCGATTATTGGTGCAAATGATTTTCCACTTACCTTCTGGTATCGGAATTTGCTTGCCATTTGGATTGCCGTTGAAAATGACCAGAATCCGATTCCACGAGTCACCGTTAGCATGGTCTCCGAGAATATAACCAATGGTGTGCTCAAACTTGAGGTCCACGAATTTTAAGTGCTCAGTAATTTGTGCTTGGCTTGTCATTCGGAAGGCGGGGTGCGCTTTACGAAGTTGAATCAAGTTTTGATAGTATTGAAAAAGGTCATGGTATTTTGACTTGTTCTCCCAATTGATTTGGTTGATTTCGTCCGGCGAGTTGAAGCTATTTTCGACCATTTGTTTGGTCCGAACAAATTCTTCGCCTCCATGGAGAAATGGGACCCCTTGAGAAGTGAACACGATGGTTTGCGCCAATTTGTCCATGTTTAATTTGTCCATTTCAGTATTGGTTGGACAAGAGAGACTGAGGCGGTCCCAAAGCGTGTGGTTGTCGTGGCAAGAGACGTAATTGATGCATTGCTGCGGGGTTTTTGCCCAAGCTTTTTGGGTGTAGTTCACCTTGGTCAAATCAACTTGCGGGTGCGCAGTGCCTCCAACAATACCAAATTTCACGCTTTCATACAAGCCGTTCTCGCCATTGATAAAGCCTTTAGCTATTGGATTAAAGACATGGCCTTTCACCCCATCTCTAAATTCATCCGAAAATGCGGCAATGCCATCGAGTTGAAGAACGTTCGCTTTTATCGCTCGCTTTTCTTCTGGTAATGGGCTGCTTGATGCCGTCCAGCCTTCACCGTAAATGAAAATGGTCGGGTCTATTTTACGAAGCTCTGAAGCAAGTTGGTTCATGGTCTCAATATCGTGTATGCCCATCAGGTCAACCCGGAAGCCATCGATGTGGTATTCCTTTGCCCAATATAACATGGACTCAATAATGAACTTGCGCACCATTGGCCGCTCAGTAGCAACTTCATTACCGCAAGCTGATGCGTCCGAATAATATCCGTTAGGGTATCTTCTGTAGTAGTAAAATGGTGCGGTTTGGGTAAAAACTGACTTCTCCGTACTTCCTGTATGGTTATAAACCACGTCCATTACGACCCTCAGGCCGTTGTCGTGAAGCGCTTTCACCATTGTTTTAAACTCCAGAATTCGTTTGCTGCCATCGGCTGGATCGGTCGAGAAACTTCCTTCTGGTGCGTTGTAATTTTGAGGGTCGTACCCCCAATTGTATATTGGTTGGCTTCCTGGCCGCTCATCAATTGAATGAAAATCGAAGGTAGGCATGACGTGGACATGCGAAACACCAAGTTCCTTGATGTGGTCGAGGCCCGTTGAAAGGCCATCTGGGGATTTTGTGCCAGTCTCAGCCAAGCCAAGGTATTTCCCTTTGTTCTTTA
This sequence comes from Saprospirales bacterium, assembly GCA_024642645.1. GTDB lineage: Bacteria > Bacteroidota > Bacteroidia > Chitinophagales > Saprospiraceae > UBA6168. The sequence continues at coordinate 2,033 of JAHEAS010000535.1, forward strand.
TACCAGAAGTAGGAGAGACGGAAATATCCCTTAGTTGCAATTCGTACAAAACAATGTCTGCAAAGCTTTTCAGCGGAGGGCGTTTGTCAGCATCCCAGCCTGAGGGATTCGTTTTCTCCAAATCCACCACCATGGCACGTTCACCATTCGTACCAACTGCTTTTGCATATGGGTCAACCGTGTTTTTCAACCAAAAAGAATCAATACGCACCTGAAAATCGTAGTATTTGCCGATATGGTCACCCTTCACCTTTAGTTGCCAGGTGCCATTTTTGCCTTTCTTCATATTGTATTGGGCCGTTGGAGCTGACTCAAGGGGCTGGTCATAAAAAAACAACAAAACCTCTGCCGCTGGAGGCGACCAAATCTTGAAGGTAGATTTCGAGGATTTGTATTTAAGTCCAAGGTCACTGCCACTGTAAACCGGAAATTTTTCAAGTTCTGAGTTGGAGAAGCTCCGAAGTTGAGGCTTTTTTTCTTTCACCTTATCATTCAGCTTTTCCATGGATTTGTCGTCAACTTTAATGTTAGTGTTGTCCACTTGTGCATTTGATGTCCCCATAAATGCAAATAGAAAAACCATAACCGCTAAAAAATGTCTCATGTTGATAAATTAATTGCTTGTCTTTTTGATAAAAGTATTTTTCAAGGGCGCAAAAATAGGAAAGGAAGCCGTCTATTGCCAAGTTTAGCTGATTAGGTAACTTTCTCGTCAATCAACTGTTCTTCTTCAAACTTTTTGAAGGGAGTAAGTTTCCTACTTTTGCCAAAAATATCCAGCATGAAATATTTGTTCGTTTTGTTTGCCAGTTTTTCCATTTTCATAGGTTGCCAATCGTCACTTTCTCCTGACGTCTTGCCTGTGCTTGGTCCTCCGGAGATAGGGCCGAATGGCGATTCCATCCCGCACAGGATTCCAGATTTCAGTTTTATTGACCAAGACAGTCAGGTGGTGAACAATGAAACTTTTGAGGGCAAAGCATACGTGACCGACTTTTTTTTCATTGCCTGCCCGACCATTTGCCCAAAAACAGCAAAACAGATGCTGCGTATCTACGATCGCTTCAAAGACGAGCCAAATTTGAAGTTGCTGGGGCATACCCTTGCTCCAAAATATGATACGGTAGCTGCATTGAATCGTTACGCTAAAAACCTCGGAGTTAGTTCAGATAAGTACCATTTTGTCACCGGCAAACAAGCTACTATCTATAAAATGGCCCCAGAGTACATGAATGTAGCTTTGGAGGACTCAGATGCACCGGGCGGCATTAACCATTCTGGTTATTTGATTTTGGTGGATAAAAAACGCCATATCCGCTCCTTTTGCAACGGAACTGACCCTGAAGATGTAGACCGTTTTATGAATGACATCGAAAAATTATTGCATGAAGAATAGCCAGTATGTAACCTTCTTTTTTGTACTCCTAATTTTTGGGAGCTGTGAAA
>JAHEAS010000030.1:0-4232 GCA_024642645.1 Saprospirales bacterium
ATGCTGAAAAAAGGGGTGAAAAAGTGGTGGGATATAAAAACACGTTTTGGCAATTACCTCAATTTTCAAAAGAAATTATTGGTGCTTCGGGTGGGCAACTGGCTATTCCGACGGGAATATGGCCGCTTGTTGAAAGCCTTGGGTGGCGATTACCACATGTTGATTCATCAGCCCATTCTTCAAAAATTGGCAACCCCCTATTTCAACATCAATATCGAGGGTGGAGAGGGCTATATGGAAATCGCAAAGAACATTTATTACCATGAACATGGATTGTGCCACATGGTGCTTAGTCTGAAACCATTTGGATGTATGCCTAGCACACAATCCGATGGCGCACAGGCAGCGGTGGTTGAATTGAACCGTGAAATGATATTCCTGCCGCTAGAAACCGCTGGCGAAGGAGAAACCAATGCGCAAAGTCGGGTTTTAATGGCCTTGGGCGATGCCCAAGTCAAAGCTAAAAAAGAGCTGGTCGATGCCCGAAAAAGTGTTTCCAATGATATGGAAACAATAAGGGCGTATGTCGACAAACATCCTCAACTTAAATACCCAACGTATGTGGTTCCTCGCCAAAAAGGAGTGGTGAATATGGCCGCTAATTTTATTTGCCATATTGATGATTTAATTGAGCAGGATGTAATTTTTAATTGAAATTAAATCCAGAAAATATGAGCAATGTCCAATTGTATATCGGCATTGATGTAGGTTCTACTACGGTTAAGGCAGTTGTCATAGATGCTGTTTCTCAAAAAATAATATGGCAGGATTACCGACGCCATGAAACCAAACAACCAGAGGAAGTGCTGTCCTTTTTAAAAAGGATAGAAATGGAATTTTCCGATGTGCTTATCGAAAATATGCGACTATTTGTAACTGGCAGTGGTGCTATGAGCATAGCAAATATGATTGGCGCAAAATTCGTGCAGGAAGTCACGGCAGTTTGCCTTGCTGCTGAGAAATTATATCCTGACGTTGGGTCAATTATTGACTTAGGTGGGCAAGACTCGAAAATCATAATTTTTAAAGAAAATCCGAATACTGGAAAAAAGCAAAAAGTGCCCAGCATGAATGATAAATGTGCGGGCGGCACTGGAGCTGTGATTGACAAAATCAATAATAAACTGGGCCTAACACCCCAACAGCTTAGCCATCAACAATATGATGGAGTTAAGCTTCACCATGTGGCAGGAAAGTGTGGCGTTTTTGCCGAAACTGATATCAACGGGTTGCAAAAACTAGGCATACCTACCTCAGAGTTGATGGCCAGCCTTTTTGAAGCTATTATTTTACAAAATTTGACCGTACTTACCCGAGGCCACACGTTGCGACCCCAGGTGTTGCTTTTGGGTGGCCCTAACAATTATATAATTGGGATACAACAAGCTTGGAAGCACCATATTGCACAGCTTTGGGAAGAACGGAGTTACCCATTGCCAGATAATTGTAACCCGAAGGATTTGATTTTCGCACCAGAGAATGCATTGTATTTTGCAGCGATAGGGGCTGTCGTTTATGGACTTGAAAACGAAGAAGACTTGGGCCAATACAACGGTTGGCAATTCCTGGATTATTATATCCAAGAAGGAAGGTTGCAGGCAAGGGTTGGCGCTGAACCCGGTCTTGTGAAAAACCGAGAGGAACTCGCTGCATTTAAAGCCAAATACACCCCAGAAGATTTTGTGCCGGCAACCTTCATTCCTGGGCAAGTTGTTGATGCTTTTATTGGTTTGGACGTTGGTTCCACCTCGACAAAGGCAGTGCTGCTAAATCCAGAAAAGGAGGTTATTTCCAAAGCTTATCAATTATCGAGGGGCAATCCGATTGAGGATACAAAAGAGGTTTTAGATAAATTGAACACCCAGGTGAAAGCATTGGGTGCAAGCTTGAACGTTCTTGGACTGGTAACGACTGGCTATGCAAAAGACGTGCTGCGAGAAGTGCTGTGTGCGGATGGGGCGGTTGTTGAGACAGTTGCACATACCAATTCTTCACTTCACTATTACAAAAACGTTGATGTTATCTGCGATGTTGGGGGCCAGGACATTAAGATAATGATGTTGAAAAATGGGCAGGTTAAAAACTTTGAGTTGAATACGCAATGCTCCGCAGGCAACGGGTATTTTCTGCAAAGCACCGTCGAGAGTTTTGGCATCCCGGTTGAGCAGTACGCTGAACTTGCTTTTGCCGCCAAAATGCGACCAACCTTTAGCTACGGTTGTGCCGTTTTTTTGCAATCAGACATTGTGAATTTCCAGCGTCTCGGGTGGAAACCCGAAGAGATTTTAGCTGGCCTCGCAGCTGTTTTGCCCAAAAATATCTGGCTATACGTGGCGCAGATTCCAAATTTTGCGAAGCTTGGAACCAATTTCATCTTACAAGGCGGCACCCAGAAAAACCTCGCCGCTGTCAAAGCACAGGTGGATTTCATCGAGTCGAGGTACATCGGGAAAAAAGAAAAACCGAGCATTATCGTACACAAACATTGCGGTGAAAGTGGCGCTATTGGGGCTGGTTTGGAGGCTATTAAACTTTGGGAAAATGGCCATTCCACCAGTTTTATTGGACTGGAAGCTGCCTCGAAAATTACCTACACTTCCTTCTCAGACGAAAGCACTCGCTGCGTTTTTTGCAAAAACAAGTGCCTTCGAACCTTCATTGATTTGAGCATTGGAAAGGAGGGTGTTGACCCCCAAAAAAATACGAGGCGAATCATTGTAGGCCATTCCTGCGACAAAGGCTCTGTAGAGGATGTCAAGGTCATGCGGGGAATCAAAAATGCGATGGATGGGATGTTGGACGTCACCCCAAACCTAGTTGATATAGCACTGAAAGAATTATTCAAAAGCTATGCGCCAGCAAAAGTGTACGATCCAGCCCCCAAGCTGGATATTAAATCCCGGAAAAAGACCCTTGTCCGTCGCCAGGAAATGGTGGTTGGTATCCCAAGGGTGTTGCTGATGTATTCCTATGCTCCGCTATTCAGCGCCTATTTTGAAAGCCTTGGGATAAATAGAAGTGGAATTATTTTCTCTGATTTTACCAGTGAAAAAATGTTCAAAGAAGGCGGCAAGCGAGGCACCATTGACCCTTGCTATCCCAGCAAAGTCTCAGTTTCCCATGTTCACAACCTGCTTTATGTGAAACACAAAAAGCGACCGTTGGACTTCATTTTTTATCCGATGATTGGCACATTTGACGTTGGCTTGAAAAATACGCTTGGGAATTGGGCTTGTCCATCTATTGTGCCGTCTGCGGAAGTTGCGAAAGCCAGTTTTACCAAGGAAGGAGATATTTTCGCTGCCTTGGGCGCTACTTATGTAAATCCATTTTTGAACTTGGATGAACCTGAGTTATTTGAACTTCAAATGTTTACTGCTTTCAAGTCTATTTTGGGACTTACACGAAGCGAAAATAAACGGGCAGTAATCGCAGGTTTCAAGGCGCTTGGGGAGTATCAAATTTTCATGCGACAGAAATCCCGGGAAGTTCTGGATGCTTTGGAGCGGGAAAATAAGATTGGAATTGTGCTGCTGGGACGGCCATACCACAAGGACCCAGGAATCAACCATGAAATATTCACCGAGTTCCAAAAGCTCGGTTATCCGATACTGGCGCAGGATATTCTGCCAATGGATGAATATTCGTTGGAGCAGGTATTTGGCGAGGACATCCGCCAAGGGCGAGTTTCACATCCATTGGAGATTTCCGATGTTTGGAAACGGTCCATCAGTCCGAATGCGAATACAAAATTGTGGGCTGCAAAATTTGTCGCTCGCCACCCGAATTTGGTTGCCTTGGAAATATCCAGTTTTAAATGTGGGCATGATGCGCCCCTGTATAGCGTCATCGAGGAAATAATCGAAAGCTCAGGCACGCCCTATTTCAGTTTTAAAGATGTTGACGAAAATAAACCCAAAGGTTCCATCAAACTTCGAATTGAGACCATAGACTATTTTTTGAAACAGTACCAGAAAGACTTTTTTGAAGGGGTGGGGGAAATAGAAAATTGCGAATTGGAGGCTATCTCCTAATCATTTCGTCGGTGCTTGGTTTGAAAATTTCTCTCAACTCCAACGATTCGTTCATTCGCAGCCCCCTTCCAGCACTCGCATTTCTACCCGTCGGTTGAGTGCTTGTTCCTTCTCATAAATTGCCTTTGGGAAGCGCATCTCGTGGTTGCCATAGCCTTTCCAGCTGACCCGTTCAGCGGTGATTCCATTTTCGATGAG
>JAHEAS010000030.1:4242-13055 GCA_024642645.1 Saprospirales bacterium
CGATGAGGTAATTGTAAACCGTTTTCGCTCGGTCTTCAGACAGCTTGAAATCCCAACTGCTTTTGAGCACGGGAGGATTGTTTGGACGGTTCACATGGCCAGCGATTTCGATTTTCATGTCGGGGTTATCTTGGAGGAAACGTAATATTTTGGGCAATTCAGGTTTGGAGCTTTCCAGTAGAACTGGTTGATTTCCAACGAAATAGAGGTTCCCGATATCAGCAATTGCACCTGTGTTGGCAGGGCGGAGGGGGAGGTTGACAGCTGACATCTTGGGCATGACTTTCACCATTTCCGTTTTCATGAAATGGCATTTGGCATAAGCATCAATACCTAACACTGTACCTGACAACTGTTCGGTGCGAAACAGTCCATCTGCTCCGGTTTGCAAGGTGTCGCTACCTTCTTTTGTGCGAATAATAACCTCAGCAATGAGCGGTTGAAACGTTTTTTCATCGGTCACCACACCCTCGATGACGACCATAGGAATTGTGAGTAGCACTTCCACCGTAGCTCGGCGGTTTTGTTGTCGACCCTCTTCGGTGCGGTTGTCGGTAATAGGCTTTTTTTCTCCGAAATAAGCGAAGCTAATGCGCCCTGCATCAATGCTATTTTTTACCAAAAAATCCTTGATGGATTGTGCTCGGCGTTGCGACAGCGCCAAATTGTTGGCCAAACTGCCGATTGAGTCGGTATGGGCAGTGATGCGGATAGTGAAATTCTCTTTTCCTTTTACATAATCACGAAGGTTTAAAAGCAATGAATCCGTTGATGCCCGAAGGTCGTGCTTTCCGAAGTCGAAGTAAACTTCAGTTGAAAACATGGACTTTTCTGCTGTTTGTGCCAGCGAAATATGGAAAAGTATAACTGCTAATATGGTGGAGAAGAGGCATTTCATCTTAAATCTTTTTGGTTGATAACGCAGAAAAGGGCTTTTGTTACATAAAAGGTAATTACGGTTAACCGAGTGGCAGTGTAAAAAGAGTGTCCACAATCACAGCCCCGGATACACCAACACAAAATTCCATTCTGAAAAATGCTCCGTTAAGTACGCCGGGATTTTCTGCATAAACCCTTCAGCAGAAACCGATTCCTGTCTGGCACTGACAAGGATGGTCAATTCGTCGTTGGCAGCAGATTCGTGGAGTTGCCACCAATCTTCGGGATTTAAGGGGAGGGAGCGTAATTGCTCAAGGCTATCCTTGCCTAAAAATTGGTTAGCTGCGCTGATGGTAACGGGTGTGGCTAGTAATTTGAGCGGCAAGTTGAGGTTTCTTCCGATGTTTTCAAGGCGGCGCACCATTTCCCCAAAGCCGGGTTCGAGGTGGGTTGCCTCCGGCAAAATGACCCGCAGCCGCTTGAAAGTGGTCGGCGGGGATATGATATTGGTAACAAACAGCATCTCCGGCGATTCATCCAGCAAGTTGTCGAGCAAGCTGCCGAAAAGGCGTTCCGTAGCACTTTCTTTTGGGTGCCAGCCAATGACGATTTCGGTGGCGAGCAGCTCGCTGGCTGCCCGTAGAATACCGCTGACGGCGCTCACGTCCACTCGGTGAATGGGCGCTAGGGCAATATCACGGTCGGTGGCCTGGCGCAATATTGGCGCTAATAATAGTTGGTTTTGCCGAATTTTTTCCCGAACCTCCTTCTCGTCGAGGATGATGGAAAGCGGGTAAACGGGCTCGTTTGTACCGGGTGTTTTTATTAAAAAAGCAAAGTCTAGGAGATTGGCAACATTGATAGGGTTAGCGATAGGGACGAGAATGCGCTGTGGACTACTTCCACCAGTGGTTGGCAAAATATTGGTGGCGGCAATGCGCAAAGCGGCCGATTCCGAAACCAGTGTGCTGACAAAGCACGTGATAACAATAAGGAAAATAGTTGCATTGACAATGCTCTCGTCGAAAAGCTGTAATTTAAAACCAATCAAGGCAATGGCTACAGCGGCTGCTGCGCGGGAGGCGCTGAGGCCAAAAATCAAGTTGCCTTGGTCTGCAGAGTAGCCATAAATTTTTTGGGTGAAAAAAGCAGCTAACCATTTTGAAAGCAGGGCCACAACAGAAAACCCTAGCGCTAGCATGGCCATTTTACCGTTTTCCAAAAAGACATGGAGGTTAATCATCATGCCCACGTTGAACAGAAAAGCAGGAATGAACAATGAATTACCCACAAACCCAATCCGGTCCATAAGTGGGGAACTTTGCGGGATGAGCCGGTTGAGCACCAGACCTGCCAGAAACGCTCCAATGATGGCTTCCACACCCGCCAGTTCTGCCAAAAGCCCGCAAACGAAAACCATAGCCAACACGAAGACAAACTGGTAGGTCACATCACTTTCTACCCGTCGGAAAAACCAGCGTGCGACGATGGGTAAAAGTCCAAAAACCAGTGCTCCGAATAAAGCCAGCGATAGGGTAAGTTTCACCCAAAACCACCCGTCCATATTGCCCTGCGCCATGCCGGATATGACTGCAAGTAGCAATAAAGCCATAGTGTCGGTGATGACCGTGCCGCCAACGGCTACGGCTACTGCTTCGTTACGGGAGATGCGAAGGCGTGTGACGACTGGGTATGCAATTAGCGTATGTGCCGAAAACATGCCTGCCAGCAACAATGCGGACATCCATTTTAATTCGAGAATAAAAAAAGCGTAAATACCACCAATCAGCAATGGGAAGCCAAACGTCAGTAAGCCGAATAGGGCGCTTTTATGTTTGTTTTTGAGAAAGCTGGTAATCTCTATCTCCAGCCCCGCCCAGAACATGATGTAGAGTAGTCCGATTTTCGAGAGCAACTGAATGCCTTCGCCTTGCGCTAAAAGGTTTATTCCGTGCGGCCCCATGATTGCTCCTGCCAGAATAAGTCCTATGATGCCGGGCAGCCTGAAACGCTGCACAAGATCAGGCACAGTGAGCACCGTCAGCAGGAGGATGCACATCACGAATACCGGGTTACGGATGGGCAATGACCAGTCGTGGAGGTTTAAGAAAAGGTAGTCCATTCAAATGGCGAAGGTATGCATTGGCGAGGATTTGGATTAGTAAGGATTTTAAGATTTTAGCGGTGGGAATCAGGGCGACCTACTGAAACTTGTTTCCTAAATTTAAGCAACTCCACACGGTAAAAATGCGTACATTTGCGCCCATTTTGGAAACTATATTTGACAAATTTTAAGATTCGTCGAACCTCATTTGCAGCACAATTTTTTATGAAAAACATCCGCAATTTCTGCGTAATCGCACATATTGACCACGGCAAGAGTACACTTTCTGACCGTTTGTTGGAAACTACCAAGACCATTGCTGTCCGTGATATGAAGGCCCAGGCCCTAGATAGTATGGACCTCGAACGGGAGCGGGGAATCACCATTAAGAGCCACGCCATTCAATTGTACCATCACCACAAGGACGGTGAAGTTTACACTCTCAACCTGATTGATACCCCCGGCCACGTTGACTTTTCTTACGAAGTGAGCCGTTCAATCGCTGCTTGCGAAGGCGCACTCTTGCTGGTAGATGCCACACAGGGGATTCAGGCACAGACCATCTCAAACCTGTACCTCGCTATTGATCACGACCTGGAGATCATTCCCGTCATCAACAAGATTGACATGCCAAATGCCATGATTGAGGAGGTGATGGACCAAATCATCGAGCTGGTTGGGGTGAAAAAGGAAGATATCGTGCTGGCCAGTGGTAAAACTGGTGAAGGCGTGGAAAACCTTCTGACTGCCATCGTGGAACGTATACCAGCACCAAAAGGCGACCCCGCTGCACCCTTGCAAGCATTGGTTTTTGACTCTGTTTTCAACTCTTTCCGGGGTGTGATTGCCTATTTCAAGATTGTGAATGGTACAATGAAAAAAGGCGATAAAATCCGCTTTTTCCATACGGAAAAAGAATATAACGCTGACGAGGTGGGCATCCTACAGCTTAACATGATTCCTAAACAGGAGATGTGTGCAGGTGATGTAGGCTATGTCATCACTGGCATCAAAGTCTCGAAGGAAATCAAGGTGGGAGATACCATTACGCACCATGCTAACCCTTGCGAGGAGGGCATCCACGGCTTCGAGGAAGTGAAGCCGATGGTTTTTGCAGGTGTTTATCCCATTGAAAACGAAGACTTTGAAGACCTTCGGGAAAGCCTTGAAAAACTACAACTCAACGATAGCTCGCTGACTTTTGAGCCGGAAAGCTCCGCAGCGTTGGGATTCGGTTTTCGTTGTGGGTTCCTTGGCATGTTGCACCTCGAAATCATTCAGGAACGCCTCAGCAGGGAGTATGACATGGAGGTCATCACCACCATCCCGAACGTATCGTACTTTGCCTATACGACCAAGAAGGAGACTGTTTTTCTTCGCACGCCAGTTGATTTTCCCGACCCTACGCAACTGGACTACGTGGAGGAACCTTATATCGCTGCGCAAATCATCACCAAGCCAGAATACATTGGTGCTATCATGTCCCTCTGCCTTGACAAGCGGGGTATTTTCAAGAACCAAAGCTATCTTACCCCGACCCGTGTGGAGATGTCACTGGAACTACCGCTGGCTGAAATCGTCTTTGACTTTTACGACCGCCTAAAGTCTATCAGTCGGGGTTATGCCTCATTCGACTATCATCCAATCGGCTACCGGGAGGGCGACCTTGTGAAAGTGGACATTAAGCTGAACGCCGAGCCAGTGGATGCACTTTCAGCACTGGTTCATCGTGACAAGGCATACGCTTTTGGTCGCCGCATTTGTGAAAAACTCAAAGAATTGCTTCCTAAACAGCAGTTCGTCATCGCTATACAAGCTGCCATTGGTGCTAAAATCATTGCCCGTGAAACCATCTCTGCCATGCGCAAGGACGTGACTGCCAAATGCTACGGTGGTGACATCAGCCGAAAGCGCAAGCTGCTGGAAAAGCAGAAAAAAGGCAAAAAGAAGATGCGTCAGATTGGCAATGTGGAAGTGCCTCAGAAGGCGTTTATTGAGGTGCTGAAGTTGGATTAACCACGATTTTAATTGTGAAAGGCCCTGGTTAATTATGTTTTCGATTAAAAAGTGAAAATGATTGAATCAGGGTTGCTTTATTTGGTTGAGCCAAATCAAAGCTTTCGAAAAATTTGTAAAAAAGACATTTGGTTGTTTAACATTGTTTTTTGACTTTTGCCTCGTAAAATATTTCACTGCAAAAAACCTTCCGCTCTTTTATTTATGGTTTTGGGGCACTCATTCTAACGTATCGATTCTGGTAACCCTTCTAACACTCCAACTTACTAAATAGGGCGCACCAAGCGCAATCACTAATTCGGAATACATCTTTGGTCTTCAATGTCTAAGGGGCATTGCTGACAAATTTGATTTGTCGCATGGATATGCTTTAGGAACAAATCAAAATGCGATTGCATCTAGTGAATGTACTGTTTCACCTCAAAAGTCTATTGCTAAAAATTGATGTTCGTTATCTGGCTTATGTCGGCTTAGCGTAAAAATTCTTGAAGTATTGGTGACCACCTGTTTCTTAAAGAAAATTCTATCTAAGAGGACAAGGCCCTAAATCACTGTCCATGAGGAATTTAGATTGTAATGCGGCTAAGGTTTCTGCTGATTTGGCAAAAAATGAGGCTAGTGTAATGTTTTTTCAAAGGCATTTACGAAAGGACTATTTGGAGAAAATCCGAATTTATTCAAAGGTTCTTCTCTGTTTTGTTGTATTCATTGTCCATTCTAACAAAGTTATTGCGGTCACGATTACTACCACTGGCAATGGAAGTTGGAGCTCTACAACACCAAATGCACCTTGGCCTAGCGGGACATTACCTGCTATCGGAGATGATATTGTCATTGGGAATGGATTCACATTGACTGTGGATGGGAACCGCACTTGTAGCTCGATTGCATTTACAGCTCCCAATAGTGGCACTGGGTCTGGAACTTTGACCGTCAATTCTGGCCAAGTGTTGAACATTACAACTGGTCTGTACACGCCGGGCAGCAATGTTGATATAAAGACAAACGGAAGTTATATTATCACTGGAGCCGGAACTATAGATTGTGCCCTACTAAAAGTAGGCAATGCACAGCCACCTAGTGGTAGTGGCGTAACTCCAATAACACTTTCTTCTACAATTGCGAGTTTAAATGTCACTGGAAATTTGACACTGGAATCTACCGTTTCAGGAATGAAAGTCAATAACTCTGTTTTTGATTTGCAATCAGGTAATGTAACTGTAGGCGGAAGTGTAACCATGGTAAATCCAACTGGAGCCACATCGATACTTTCGATGAGCAACGGGGCACAATCGGGCTCATTAATATTGACTGGAACTAATCCTTTTTCTATTACTGGCGGTGGTACCACCACCACCACTTTCAATGGCTCAACAGCCAAAGTCACATACAGTAGTAGCGGTGCCCAGACAGTGCGTGGGGCGCCATCAATCTATACTAACCTAACCCTCTCCGGAAGTGGTTCGAAATCAATTACCACCGCAAATGTCACAGTTAACGGTGTCCTATCCATGGAAGGAACAGCGACTGCGACCGCAGCACCTACTTACGGAACGGCAGCTACTTTGCAGTACAACACTACATTTGACCGTTCTGCTTCCGCCGAGTGGATTTCGCCATTTACTGCGTCAGGTGGGGTCATTATCGCAAACACGGGGGAGATTTCTTTAAATACTGATAAAGTTTTCAACACAAGCATCCCGCTGAATATAAATTCAGGTGCAAAACTGAACACCTCTGGCTCCAATAGTTATGCGCTTACTTTCAATGGGGATTTCATCAATAACGGAACATTGACTGGGAATGCCTCGAACATCATGATAGCGGGAGGTACCACGCAAAGTATTGGTGGGTTCAAGACAACTGGCATTGTATCTATGACCAAGACGGCTGGCGTGGCAACTGCGACTGGCAATTTTGAAGGAAGTGGACTGACAATTGATGGCCCTGGTGGTACACTAAATTTAGGGACAAGCCGCATACATACATTCTCTGGAAACTGGACAAGGACCGCAGGTGCATTGAATGGCGGGGTGAATACGACCTTGCAAATTGGTGGGTCGGCTGCTGGTACAGGTGGCAGCACATTTACTGCAAATACTGGGACAGTCACTTATTATGGTAGCGGAGGTCAATCTATCGCTGGTGTAACCTACAATATTTTGCTTGTGAATAATGGCATGGGAACCACCAATACAGCTTTAGGTACCATTACCGCAACTACGCTAGGTACAGCTGGGGGAGGTACCTTAAACATGGCAAATTTTCAATTATTGGGCATCACATCTGCTTCTGGAGTGGCCGGAACAATAAGAACACAGAATACTTCTTCGACTCCAATTCCTTCTGGGCTTAACTGGGGTGGGGTAGTACAATACGACGCTAGTACTGGAGGTCAAACTATTGTTGCAGGTAGTTATTCCAGTATTTCAAGCGGCGGTACGAGTGGAACAAATACGCTTGTTGGTGATATATCAGTAAACAAAACGCTTTCAATAGCAACCGGTACTACTTTAGCTTATGGTACAGGCATCGCAAGGACGATTACTCTAACAGGAGTATTGGTTAGTGGTTTGTCAAATAATGGCACAATTGACATGAGCAGCGGAGGAGGTGGCTTGGCCCACCTCCTGAGAATTGCAGCAAGCAGTTTGACAAATTTTGGAACCTTAACAAATGGCTCGAACAGCACAGTTGAGTACTATGGTGCTGTGCAAACCATAAGTTCAGTTTCCTACAATCACCTTTTACTCAGTGGAACAGGTGCTAAAAGTTTACAAGCTTCGCCGATGACGATTGCCGGGGACCTCACCTCTGCAGGGACGGTCACTGTTACAGCTAACGCAGCGGTCACTGTAAATGGAACATTTACTATTGGCTCAAGTACTTCTTTTGATGCAGGCTCATTTAGCCATATTTTGAAAGGGAATTTGGTCAAAAATGGCACGTTTACACCATCTACTAGCACTGTCACTATGAATGGAAATGCTGCGCAATCTATCAGTGGGTCTAGTTCGGTTACCTTCCATAATCTTACGATAAACAATACATTCAGCTCCTTGCCTTCAGCAACCATTACCTTAGGCAAGGCAGTAAATGTGAACGGTGGATTAACTCTCACGAGGGGATATATCGTTTCCACCTCCACGAATATCGTGAACATGGCAGATGGCTCCACAACTTCGGGTACAAGTGCGAATAGTTATGTCGTTGGGCCAATGACCAAGACTGGCACTACTGCTTTTGAATTTCCTATCGGTGATGCTACTCGTTGGGCAAGGATTGCCATTGGGGCACCCAGTGCCAACAGCACTTTCTTTGCGCAATATTTCAGCAGTCCTTATACTAATTCAACATTGGCCAGTTCACCAACTCCCGTTTTGGTGAGTGTCAGTTCCAAAGAGTATTGGCAGCTAGATAGGACAGTAGGTACTGGTACTGCGACGGTAAAATTGTTTTGGGAAGATGCCAACTGGAGTGCGGTTACAGAATGTTCTGACACAAAACTGCGGGTTGCGCATTGGAACGGCTCGGCTTGGGAAAACAACAATGACGGGGCCGTCATTACTGGCTCATGTACAGGAACCAATGCCGGAACTATTACCACTAGCACAGCTGTGAACGCTTTTAGTCCATTCAGCTTTGGTGTAACGCTTGGGGCATTTCCAATCGAATTGGTATCCTTTACCGCCAAATGCCAGCAACATAATGTTCAATTAAACTGGAGCACAGCATCCGAATTGAACAATGATTATTTCTTGTTGCTGCGCAGTCAAGATGCCATTCACTGGGACCAAGTGAATGGCATCTTGAC
>JAHEAS010000031.1 GCA_024642645.1 Saprospirales bacterium
TCAAAAACTCGCTGCCGCACCTCTCTGAATTGGCACTCGGCGGCACAGCGGTCGGCACGGGTTTGAACACGCCTCCGGGCTACGCCACAGCCGTTGCGAAGCAAATCGCCGACCTGACGGGGCTACCGTTCGTGACTGCCCCGAACAAGTTCGAGTCGCTAGCTGCGCACGATGCCGTGGTGGAAGCGCACGGGGCGCTCAAGACGGTGGCGGTTTCTTTGTTCAAAATTGCGAGCGACATCCGCCTGCTGGCCAGCGGCCCACGTTGTGGCATCGGCGAGCTAATCATCCCCGACAACGAGCCCGGCTCCAGCATCATGCCCGGCAAGGTGAACCCGACGCAGAACGAGGCGATGACGATGGCAATGGCGCAAGTGCTCGGCAACGACGTGGCCATCAATATCGGCGGCATGAACGGCCATTTCGAACTGAATGTGTTCAAACCAGTGATGATTTTCAACTTCCTGATGTCAGCTCGACTAATCGGCGACGCTTGCGTGAGCTTCAACGACAACTGCGCTATTGGCATTCAGGCCAACTTGCCGAAAATCAAGGAGAACCTGGACAATTCGCTGATGCTGGTGACGGCGCTGAACACGCATATCGGTTACGACAACGCCGCTGCCATTGCGAAGAAAGCCCACAAGGAAGGCAGTACGCTGAAACAAGCGGCGATGGCACTTGGGCTACTGACTTCAGAGCAGTTCGACCTTTGGGTTAGGCCGGAGGACATGGTGGGGGAGATGAAGGTTTGAATTGTTTGAGATTGTTTGAAGGGTTTGATTTGTGATGGCAGGTCAAACCCTTCTTCGTTTTCAGTGGCCGGGGAATTCGATGAGTTCTAAGTCGGTGCGTGAAGGTAAAAACGGACGCAGCTAATTTTTTTTAATCTGAAAATGTCTCGACTTTGCCTTTAAACATAAGGCAATGACTTTGGTCATTAGAATTTCGTGATAAAATTTCGACAGACAATTTCAATTGTATCTTGCATTTCTCACCACCTAAGCATACCTTGACGTCTGATACTTCTCCCTCCGACACAGATTGATGAGAATGATGCACGAGCAATTTTTAGACTACTTACGATACGAAAAAAGGTTTTCACCGCATACCCTAACGGCATACGAGTCGGACATGGGTCAGTTTGTTGAGTTTTTGACGAAGACTTACGACCTAAGCGACCCCGCTAAAATTAGGCATACACACGTCCGCTCCTGGATGGTGGATTTGATGGAGAAGGGCAATGTGCCCCGCAGCGTAAACAGAAAGCTTTCCTGCCTTAAGTCATTTTTCAAGTATTTGCGCAAGCAAGGAGAAATCACCACGAACCCAATGCTCAAGGTGATACCGCCCAAGACGGGCAAGCGCCTACCGGTGTTCGTACCGGAGAAGGCTATGTCGCTGCTGTTTGACAAGGTGGACTTTGGGGACGGGCATGCTGGGTTGCGCGACCGGCTGGTGATGGAACTGCTTTATTGCACTGGGATGCGCCAGTCTGAACTGCGAGACTTGAAGACAGAAAACCTGGATTTTTCCACCACTAATATAAAGGTGTACGGCAAGGGGGGGAAGGAGCGCCTGATACCCGTGGCACGGCATTTGGCAAACTTGATGGAGCAGTACATTGGATTACGAAAAGCCATATTTCCGGTGAATGAGGGTTCTAATCTACTTTTAACCGACAAGGGTCAACCTCTCAGTTCGGGGTTCGTTTACAATCTAGTGAAGCGTTACCTCTCCATCGTAACGACGGTGGAGAAGCGCAGCCCGCACGTATTACGGCATAGTTTTGCCACCCATTTATCGAATGGTGGAGCAGATTTGAACGCCATCAAAGAGTTGCTGGGCCATTCAAGCCTTGCATCCACCCAAGTTTACACGCACAACTCAATTGAAAAACTAAAAAAAATATATCAGCAAGCACATCCGAAAGCGGAAACAACGACGGAGCCATGAGCCGGTGCGACCCTGTGCCAAGGCCAACAGGCTTTACGAAACCATATTTCTAACCTTTTAATTTGACGTTTATGAAAATTCACACAGAAGCGGTTCAGTTTAAAGCTGACCAGAAATTACACGAGTTCATTGAGAAAAAAATGGAAAAACTAACTTCGCACTTCGACCGTATTATTAATGTAGATGTAAAGCTGCGATTGGAAAATTCTGGGCAGGTAAAAGACAAAGTAGCTGAAATACAACTACACGTACCTGGGCAAACCCTATTTGCGAAGGAGACCACAAAAGCCTTTGAGCAATCAATTGACAGTGCCGTTGACAACCTGAGGAGGCAACTGTCGAAATACAAAGAAAAATTAAGACCCCATGCTGAGGCATAACGGTTAGTAACAGGGTGAAAAAACCGGGCTGGATGTTCCAACCCGGTTTTTTTTTGGTGAAAATGAACGACTCTGAACTTTTTTTTAAAAACCTTTTGTTCAGGGTGCTGTAAAACCAAATGAAACCCCTACTTTTGCGCCTCCAAAAAAAATGATTAAAAAGGAAAGTCAAAATTTTCTTTTTTTGTCAATTCCGCTATCTTTGCGGGCGCTTTGAAAAAGGCAGGGCAAAATGCCCGAAAGTTCATTGTAAAACTGGGGATTTATTTCGATAAGTTTCCATTCATAAGCCAGTGTAGCTCAGTTGGTAGAGCAGCTGATTTGTAATCAGCTGGTCGGGGGTTCGAGTCCCTCTACTGGCTCAGATGGAAGTTTTGAGTGCGAGGTCGTTGGGTTTGGTTGCTAGCAACAGACACCCAAATACTTAGCATCCAACAGCTCAAAACTGTAAACGGGGGTGCGCCGAAGTTGGAGAGACGGGGCAGACTGTAAATCTGTTGTGTAATGCTGAATAGGTTCGAATCCTATCACCCCCACCTTAAGTAAAGAAGTGAGCGAGTGAAAACGTGAGATGTGGCACATGGTTGTTTTTCTCACTTTCTCATTCCACTCAATTTCTTGCTTTTTTGAAATGCGGGAGTAGCTCAGTTGGTAGAGCATCAGCCTTCCAAGCTGAGGGTCGCGGGTTCGAGTCTCGTCTCCCGCTCTTAAATCGGTTGATTCAAGTTGGAATGACGGTTTTGGTGAAAAAACTAACCTTGTTTTGAAACCATTTAGTCATTTTAGCATAAAACCATACCGATTAAGCCAATGTAGCTCAGGGGTAGAGCACTTCCATGGTAAGGAAGGGGTCGGGGGTTCGATTCCCTTCATTGGCTCGAATGCAAACCGTGCAATTTGAAGGCCAAATCCCTGATAAAAAGCTGCATTTGCAAAATCAAAAACTCCTTTACTAAATAATTTTTTAAATTCAATTCCGATGGCAAAAGAACAATTTAAGAGGAACAAGCCGCACGTAAACATAGGTACGATCGGCCACGTTGACCACGGCAAGACTACACTGACCGCTGCCATCACGTATGTACTAGCGGAACAGGGTCTTGCTCAAAAGAAAGATTACGATTCAATCGACGCCGCTCCTGAAGAGAAAGAGCGTGGTATTACTATCAACACAGCTCACGTTGAATACGAAACTACCAAGCGTCACTATGCCCACGTTGACTGCCCAGGCCACGCTGACTATGTGAAGAACATGGTAACAGGTGCTGCCCAGATGGACGGTGCCATTATCGTGGTTGCATCTACTGACGGCCCGATGCCGCAAACCCGTGAGCACATTCTACTCGCACGTCAGGTAGGCGTTCCTTCATTGGTTGTCTTTATGAACAAAGTTGACCTTGTTGACGACCCAGAGATGCTGGAACTCGTCGAAATGGAGATGCGTGACCTGTTGAGCCAATATCAGTTTGATGGTGACAACACACCAGTTATCAAAGGCTCAGCCATTAACGCATTGTCTGGCGAAGCAGCAGGTATAAAGTCTATCCAAGAGTTGATGGATGCATGTGACAGCTGGATTCCAGACCCAGTTCGTGCTGTTGATAAGGAATTCCTGATGCCTGTTGAGGACGTATTCTCTATCACTGGCCGTGGTACTGTTGCTACTGGTCGTATCGAGCGTGGCGTAATCAATGTCGGTGACCCAGTAGAAATCATCGGTATGATGGAAGCAGGCGCAAAGCCACTCACTTCTACGGTTACAGGTGTGGAGATGTTCCGCAAATTGCTCGACCGTGGTGAGGCTGGTGACAACGCTGGTCTTCTTCTCCGTGGTATTGACAAAGATGCCATCCGTCGTGGTATGGTTATCTGTAAGCCAGGTTCCGTGAAGCCCCACTTGGAGTTCAAGTGTGAAGTTTACGTACTTGGCAAAGACGAAGGTGGCCGTCACACGCCGTTCTTCAATGGCTATCGCCCACAGTTCTACTTCCGTACAACGGACGTAACAGGTGATTGCAAACTGCCTGATGGTGTTGAAATGGTAATGCCTGGCGATAACGTTTCGCTTTCGGTAAAACTTATCAACCCAATCGCTATGGAAAAAGGCCTCCGCTTCGCAATCCGCGAAGGTGGACGTACCGTAGGTGCAGGTCAGGTTACTGAGATTATAGCGTAATTCGGATTTCCGATTTACTTTAGATAAGTTAAGAAGTTAAGTGCCCCGGTACTGGGGCGCTTAACTTTTCTGCACTTAAAGTGTAGGCGTGGCAATTCGTTTTTGAATTGATAAATATTGCTTCAAAACAAAGAAATGCACCACGTCAATTTTGAAATCGTTGTTTACGGGCGTAGCTCAAGTGGTAGAGCGACGGTCTCCAAAACCGTAGGCTGAGGGTTCGAGTCCTTCCGCCCGTGCCATGTTCACATTGTTTGGCGAAAAGGTTGACCGGCTTTTACCAGTCCACCCGAAACCATCAAATATTTAGCTTTATAATGGACAAGATTAAGCTCTACATTCAGGAAAGCTACAACGAACTTATGACGAAGGTAACTTGGCCCACATGGCCAAACCTTCAGAGTACCACTGTTGTGGTTTTGATAGGGTTGGCCGTTTTTACGGTTTGCGTCTTTTTGATGGACTCAGCCTCAAAAGGATTGATGGATGGCATTATTTATAAATTGAGATAATTAGCCAAAAGAAAGCTTCATGTCTGAAGAAAAAAAATGGTACTCCCTTAGGGTCATCAGTGGCAAGGAAAAGAAAATCAAAGAGCGAGTTGAGCTGGAAATCAAGCGAAACGGCTGGGAGAATTTCATAACCCAAGTTATTGTGCCTACGGAAAAGGTCTACAAAATAAGAAATGGGAAAAAGGTGATATCCGAACGGAACATCCTTCCTGGGTATATTCTAATAGAGGCAGACCCCATTAAATTCTCAGGCGAAATAGTACAGACAATAGCTAATGTCCCAAATGTTATCCACTTTTTAGGGAAAAACACGCCGATTCCGATGCAGACTTCCGAAGCAAACCGTTTGCTTGGCAAGGTAGATGAATCGCAAGACGCTGGAGAGCAAATGTTAGAGCCGTTCCTCGTCGGAGAGACGGTAAAAATTATAGACGGCCCGTTTGCCGAATTTGTTGGAGATGTTCAGGAACTGAACGAGGAAAAGAAAAAGCTGAAGGTTATAGTAAAAATCTTTGGTCGTGGGACGGAGGTCGAGCTGAATTTCATGCAAGTAGAAAAAACACAATAGCCAGCAGGTGTCCGGCAAGTCCGGTATGTTTCCCATTGGCTGGTAAGTAAAAATTAAGTTTTTTTAAAATGGCAAAAGAAGTAGAATTTCTCATCAAGTTGCAGGCGAAAGGTGGCCAAGCCAACCCTTCCCCTCCTATTGGACCAGCACTTGGTTCCAAAGGTGTGAACATCATGGAGTTCTGTAAGCGATTCAACGCTGATACACAGGATCGCATGGGCAAGGTACTCCCTGTACAGATTTCTGTTTACAAGGACAAAACTTTTGACTACGTCATCAAAACGGCCCCTGCCGCTATTCAATTGATGGAGGCTGCAAAAATCAAAGGTGGCTCATCAGAACCCAACCGTAATAAAGTTGGAAAAGTGTCTTGGGACCTTGTGCGTAAAATCGCAGAAGACAAAATGTCTGACCTTAACTGCTTTACTATTGACTCCGCCATGCGGATGGTCGCAGGTACGGCCCGTAGCATGGGTCTCAAGGTAGAAGGTGGAACTGCTCCACAGTAAATGTAGATGTGCAAAGGGAAAGCACGAAAAATTTCCCATAAAAACAAATCCTTGGGGTATGTATTTACCCCAACTATTTTGAGTAGGGAGCCTTGGCCGTAAAGTCGGACTGGCGCTAATTACCTCACAAATTTTATTCAATGGCAAAAGTTCCTAAAAAAAGAAAAGTTGTTGACAAGAAAGTTGACAGCGTTAAGCTCCACTCTTTGGATGAAGCTATGGCTTTGGTCAAAGATGTGAACACGGCAAAGTTCGACGCCTCTGTCGATGTGCACGTGCGATTGGGCATTGACCCCCGTAAGGCCGACCAAGCCATCAGGGGCACCGTAAACCTCCCTCATGGTACCGGCAAAACTAAGCGGGTACTTGTTTTCTGCACACCTGACAAAGAGCAGGAAGCCAAAGATGCTGGTGCAGACCATGCCGGTCTCGACGAATTGATCACCAAAATATTGGGTGGCTGGACAGACTTCGACGTAGCGGTAGCTACTCCCACTGTAATGGCTCAAGTCGGTAAAGTGGCAAGGGTGCTTGGTCCTCGTGGCCTCATGCCCAACCCGAAAACTGGTACTGTTACCATGGACCTTGCTACCGCTGTAAGCGATGTGAAAGGTGGAAAAGTTGCCTTCCGGGTTGATAAATACGGTATCATCCACTCTTCAGTTGGCAGGATTTCATTTACACCTGATAAGCTGGTAGACAACGCAAACGAACTTATCAATACCTTGATAAAGATGAAGCCATCTTCAGCTAAAGGTATCTATCTCAGGTCAATTACCGTTGCCAGCACTATGAGTCCGGGTATCAAAATTGACTCAAAAACAATTCGTTAAATCCTAAAGTGACGGTAAGCTGAACTGGTCAAATTTGACTAAGTAAGCTGTCACCAAATCATTATACATATGACAAGGGAAGAAAAAACGGCTGCAATTGAGGACTTGAAAGAAAAATTCTCCAATTCCTCCTTCTTTTACCTCGCAGACTCTTCTGCGCTGACAGTCGCACAAGTCAATATACTCAGGAGGAAACTCCATGAGCAGGGAATGAACATGAGGGTGGTAAAGAATACGCTTGCCCGCAAGGCCATGGAAGCTGCTGCTACTGACAGTACTAACTTCGATGGCTTGTATGATTCTTTAACTGGTCCAACTGCCATAATCTTTACGGAGGTGGCTAACTCTCCAGCAAAAATCATCAAAGCATTTCGCAAACAAGCGGATGTGAATCGCCCGCAGTTGAAAGCTGCATACATTGACTCGGCTATATACATTGGTGATGACCAGCTTGATACACTCGTAAACCTCAAGTCTAAAGAAGACTTGTTGGGCGAACTCATCGGCTTGCTCAATTCGCCTATGTCGAGCCTCCTTTCGCAGCTTGGTTCTGGTGGCCAGAACGTAATGGGCTTGCTAAAGGCAATCGAAACGAAAGGTTGATAAGTTGATTGGGCTATTGGTGTTGAATATGATTCATATCCACTTCATAAAGCCTTATTAACTGGATTCAACAAATAAACTTGGCTTCCAAGACAACGCACATAAGTTTTCTTAAAATTTAAAAACGAATTAAAATGGCTGATTTGAAAGCTCTTGCCGAGCAGTTGGCTGCTGCTGCAGTAGCTGTTGCTGCCGGTCCTGCTGGTGGTGGCGATGCTGCCGCTGTTGTAGAGAAAAGTGAGTTCGATGTGATTTTGACTTCTGCTGGTGCTGCCAAATTGCAGGTAGTGAAGGCTGTTAAAGATGCCCTTGGTTTGGGTCTCGTAGAAGCCAAAGGATTGGTAGATGCTGCTCCTGGTGCAGTGAAGTCGGGTGTTTCCAAAGATGAGGCTGAGAAGCTGAAGAAACTTTTGGAAGAAGCCGGTGCACAGGTGGAACTGAAGTAAGCTGATACCCGGCTCGCCGGGCTATTAGCAAAAAGCAGTTATTTACTAATCTAAATCAATGCTTAGTTACAACTTTTTTGCTACATAGCGCTTTTAGTACAGGAGGCTTAACTAATCTGCCAGCAGATTGGTTAAGCCTATTGTCGTTTCACAAGCAGAGATACGTTATTTCTTGCTGAAGAGCAGTTAGTTGGAGTTTATTCTATTGAGATTTGCGGAGTCGGAAAAAGGTAGGTTGTGTGTTTTTTGCGTTGCTAAAAATATGCCATTCTATCCCAAATCCTATCTGCCCGAATATCCTTCAGGAAGCAGGTTTGACCGCAATTACAATCACTAATAAATTTTTACGCCGAATATGACATCAATTCCAAGTGTCAGCGTTACCGAAACAGGCAGGTTAAGTTTTGGTAAAATCAAGTTGCCCTCCGAACACCCAGACCTGTTGGAAATCCAGTTGAAATCATTCCAAGAGTTTTTCCAGTTGGAAACTACCCCAGAAAATAGGGGTAATGAAGGATTATTCAAGGTTTTCAAGGAAAACTTCCCAATAACCGACGCCCGGAACATTTTCGTTCTGGAGTTCCTCGACTATTATGTGGATCCTCCTCGATACACAATTGAAGAGTGTATGCAACGGGGCCTTACCTATAGTGTGCCACTCAAGGCCAAGCTTCGCTTGTCTTGTAATGACGTGGAGCACGTTGATTTTGAAACAATTGTACAAGATGTTTTCCTTGGAAACATCCCCTACATGACACCGAAAGGCACTTTCGTCATCAACGGTGCTGAGCGTGTAGTTGTTTCCCAACTTCACCGTTCACCAGGAGTATTCTTTGGTCAAAACTATCACCCGAACGGAACAGCAATATATTCTGCCAGGGTTATCCCTTTTAAGGGTGCTTGGATGGAGTTTGCTACGGACATCAACAACGTGATGTACGCCTATATCGACCGGAAAAAGAAATTCCCGGTAACGACTCTCCTTCGTGCCATCGGTTTCGACAACGACAAATCCATCCTCGACCTTTTCAATTTGGCCGATGAAATTGAGAACACTCGGGCAAATATCGAAGGTGCTATTGGCCGTAAATTGGCGGCCAGGGTGCTCCGCTCTTGGACAGAAGACTTCGTGGATGAAGATACGGGTGAGGTGGTAACTATCGAGCGTAACGAAATCATCCTTGAGCGGGATGTTGTCTTAGATGAAGACAACATCGAGCAAGTAATCAGCTCCGGTCTTGACACCATTATCCTTCAGCGGGAGGATATTGAAGAGGATTACACAATTATATACAACACGCTTCAGAAAGACCCTACCAGCTCTGAAATGGAAGCGGTAAACTACATCTACCGTCAACTTCGTGGTGCCGAGCCACCCGATGACGAGACGGCACGGGGTATCATTGATAAACTCTTTTTCTCCGACAAGCGCTACAACCTCGGTGAAGTGGGCCGTTATAAAATAAACCGCAAGCTGGGTATGGAAACCTCGCTTGAAACGCTGGTTTTGACAAAAGACGACATCATTGCTATTGTGAAGTACTTGGTTCGATTGATGAACCAGCGTGCGGAGATTGACGATATCGACCACCTCAGCAACCGCCGTGTGCGCACGGTGGGCGAACAGCTTTACGCCCAATTTGGCGTTGGTCTCGCAAGGATGGCCCGGACTATCCGGGAGCGCATGAACGTACGTGACAACGAGGTATTTACTCCGATTGACTTGATTAACGCAAGGACTTTGTCCTCCGTCATCAATTCATTCTTCGGTACAAGCCAGCTCTCCCAGTTCCTTGACCAGACAAACCCGCTATCCGAAATCACCCACAAGCGCCGTATCTCTGCACTTGGACCAGGTGGTCTATCAAGGGAGCGTGCAGGTTTCGAGGTTCGTGACGTTCACTATTCCCACTACGGTCGCCTTTGCACCATTGAGACGCCGGAAGGTCCGAACATCGGTCTTATTTCGACACTTTGCGTGCATGCGAAGGTGAATAAAATGGGCTTTTTGGAGACGCCATACCGTAAGGTGAATGACGGTATTGTGGACATCCACAATATTGCTACTTATCTTTCCGCTGAGGCGGAGGACTTTATTAAAGTTGCGCAAGCAAATGCTCCGTTTGACACCGAAGGTAAATTCCTCAACGATAGGATTAAGTCAAGGGAACACGGTGACTTCCCAGTACTAGCACCGGATGAAGTTGAGTACATGGACGTAGCGCCGAACCAAATCGTAGGTGTTTCCGCATCCATGATTCCGTTCCTCGAAAACGACGACGCCAACCGGGCACTCATGGGCTCGAACATGCAACGTCAGGCAGTGCCACTTATCCGTCCAGCAGCTCCAATTGTTGGTACGGGTCTGGAAGGCAAAGTTGCTCGTGACTCCCGGATGTTGATAAACGCCGAGGGCGATGGAGTGGTGGAATATGTGGATGCAATGGAAGTTGTAATCCGCTACGACCGCACCGAAAACGAGCAGTTGGTCTCTTTCGAGGACAACCGCAAGACTTACAAACTGACCAAGTTTCTACGTACCAACCAAGCAACTTGTGTTAACCTGAAGCCCATCGTTCGCAAGGGCCAACGGGTGAAAAAAGGTGAAATCCTTTGCGATGGCTATGCAACTGACAAAGGTGAGTTGGCACTCGGCCAAAACCTGAAAGTGGCTTTCATGCCATGGAAAGGTTACAACTTCGAGGATGCCATCGTGCTTTCTGAGCGGGTTGTTCGAGAAGACGTATTCACCTCTGTCCACATCGAGTCGTTTGACATGGACGTCCGGGATACAAAGCTTGGTGAGGAAGAGCTGACCAACGATATTCCAAACGTGAGCGAGGACGCTACCAAAGACCTCGACGAGCACGGTATCATCCGTATCGGCGCTTGGGTGAAAGAAGGCGATATCCTCATTGGAAAAATCACACCGAAAGGTGAGACCGACCCGACACCGGAGGAGAAACTGCTCCGTGCCATCTTTGGTGACAAAGCCGGTGACGTAAAGGATGCTTCACTCAAAGTGCCACCATCTGTCAGCGGCGTGGTAATAAACAAGCAACTTTTTGCCCGTGCAAAAAAGAGCAATTTGCAGAAGACGCAGGAAACCGAGGTTTTGAAAAAACTCGACGACCAACATGCCATTGCCACCAACGAGTTGAAGACAATTTTGATTGATAAACTTCTGACGTTGGTTCGTGACAAAACCTCACAGGGTGTAAAGACCATCTACAACGAAGCAATGATTCCGAAGGGAACCAAGTTCACCCAAGAATTGCTTCGCACAATGGAGTTTACCCAACTTGACTACAGCGGGTGGACGAACGACGACGACACCAACGGGTTGATCGCTAGGCTGTTGCACAACTACAGCATCAAACTGAATGAGGAAGTTGGTCGCTACAAGCGGGAGAAATTCAACATCAGCATCGGTGATGAGCTGCCTGCTGGCGTATTGAAACTGGCCAAAGTGTATATCGCCAAAAAGCGCAAGCTGAAAGTGGGCGACAAACTCGCAGGCCGCCACGGAAACAAGGGCATCGTGTCTCGTATTGTGCGCATGGAGGACATGCCATTTACCGAGGACGGCCAAGCAGTGGACGTGGTACTGAACCCACTGGGTGTACCTTCCAGGATGAACCTTGGTCAAATCCTTGAAACAGTACTCGGTTGGGCTGGTCAAAAACTCGGCGTTCGTTACGCATCTCCGATATTTGACGGTGCACACAAAGATGAAATCGAACACTTCATTCAAGAAGCTGGCCTTCCATCTTTGGGACAAACATGGTTGTCGGACGGTGAAACGGGCGACCGCTTCCACCAGCAAGCAACGGTGGGTGTTATCTACATCTTGAAACTATCCCACATGGTGGACGACAAGATGCACGCACGTTCCATCGGCCCATACTCGCTCATTACACAGCAACCGTTGGGAGGTAAGGCGCAGTTCGGTGGTCAGCGTTTTGGTGAGATGGAGGTTTGGGCACTCGAAGCATTTGGTGCAGCCAGTATCCTACAGGAATTGCTCACGCTTAAATCTGACGACATCGTCGGACGTGCCAAAGCCTACGAGGCCATCGTCAAAGGCGATGTGCTGCCGGAGCCGAACATCCCGGAATCGTTCAATGTACTCGTCCACGAATTACGTGGTTTGGCATTGGACATCAAGTTTGATTAATTTGTGATTGGTGGTTGATGATTTGTGACTGGGGAGGCCCGGCTACCAATCACCAACCACTGGTCTCCAATCACTATTAAGATATGTCTTTTAAGAAAAATTTTGCAGCGCCCGGTTCAAATTTCAATTCTATTACCATTAGCCTCACCTCTCCTGACGATATCTTGGAGCGGAGCTATGGGGAGGTATTGAAGCCGGAAACCATCAACTACCGTTCCTACAAGCCGGAGCGTGATGGCTTGTTCTGTGAGCGCATTTTTGGACCAGTTAAAGATTATGAGTGCTACTGTGGCAAGTACAAACGTATTCGCTATAAAGGCATCGTTTGTGACCGTTGTGGTGTAGAAGTGACAGAGAAAAAAGTACGCCGTGAGCGCATGGGCCACATCAAATTGGTGGTTCCAGTGGTGCATATCTGGTTTTTCAAATCGCTGCCCAACAAAATCGGCTACCTGCTCGGACTTTCCTCCAAAAAGTTGGAAAGCGTGATTTACTACGAGCGCTATGTCGTTATCCAGTGGGGTGCTGCGCAACGTCCAGAAAATGCGGACGAGGTATTGGCATTGCTTTCCGAAGAGGAGTACATGGACATCATGGACGCCCTTCCGCCGGAAAACCAGCAGTTGGATGACAGCGACCCGAACAAGTTCATCGCCAAGATGGGTGCTGAAGCTGCTCGTGACCTGCTCAACCGCCTCGACCTCGACCAGCTCTCTTTCGACCTGCGTCACCAAGCTGCCAACGAAACCAGCCAACAGCGTAAAAGCGAGGCCCTCAAGCGCCTCCGTGTCGTGGAAGCTTTTCGTGCTGCGCAAACCCGTATGGAAAACCGCCCTGAGTGGATGATCATCCAGTACCTGCCCGTGG
>JAHEAS010000536.1 GCA_024642645.1 Saprospirales bacterium
GGGCTTTTTTCATTGCAGCCCAAAAATAATTCTTGCAGGCTTCGGCTGCCCATGCGCAACAAGAAAACACCTTTCGAACAAGAACAATACTGGAGCCTACGGGCGGACGTGAACCAGATTTTGCCGCTCCAAGATGGCAGTTTTGCCATGACGGGCATCGGAATGGAGGGTATGCATATTTACCATCCCAACCAGCAATTTTTTCGCAAGACAACAACCGGAACGGTCATCCATAAAGCGGCCTCGGCTCAGGACGGGACGTTTTACCTGACTACCAACAATCCGGAATTTTGGATGTCACAACCAGGTGGGATAACGTTGAAGAAGATACCCATCGAAAGTTCGGTGGAATATGGATACCGTGATTGTTTCGTG
Organism: Saprospirales bacterium; assembly: GCA_024642645.1. Classification (GTDB taxonomy): domain Bacteria; phylum Bacteroidota; class Bacteroidia; order Chitinophagales; family Saprospiraceae; genus UBA6168. Next base: position 376 of record JAHEAS010000536.1, read on the forward strand.
GACAAAAAAAACCAGCTATGGATCGTTGGCTCGAAGAGCCTGTACCGTTTCACGCCCGGTGGACGTTCGGCCATCCCAGTTCATTTCAATGTTATTGACAGTTTGGTGAAGCAGGGGAAATGGATGTCATCAGCATTCTTGGACAGCAAACAACGGCTCTGGATTGGCACCAACCGGGAACTGGTTGTAATTGATGACCTTCATCGGCAGGATTATCGAATTCGGGCTTTTTCCGATTCGTTGTCAGGTTCACAAATAAGTTGGCGTGGCTTTGTTGACTTCGCAGAAACGGAACAAAACAGGGTCTGGTTTGCCGCAGACCGTGGGTTCGGTTATTCGGACGATGGCGGAAAAACGTTTTTCCGCTATGGTAAGGATGCTAAAAAAGACCAACCACTGGAGCTTGCTGACTTGACGTCATTTGCGATTGACAAACTGGGGCGGCTTTGGGTTGGGATGGAAGGAGATGGCTTGATATTCTTGGATCCTCGACAGGCACACCCACAGGTCTTGAAGGTTTTCGACGGCAATCAACCTGAAAACAAAATCAGTCAAGTTAAAGGGCTTGAAAGCGATGCTGGGGGCAATATTTGGGCGCTTACTGCTATGGGCATGTTCAAAATCGAACCGTCGCCCCTCAAGGCATCGTTTTTCAACAGGTCGTATGGCCTGTTAGCATCCCAAGCATTGACGTTGGCCAAATTGCCCGGAAACAAGTTGATGATAGGTGCCTTGGATGGCTTCTATTCGTTTCAGCCAGAGACTTTGGCAGCAGATGAGCGCCTGCCCCAGCCAACCTTTCTTTCCTATTCCTATTACCCCTCCGTGGACGAAGAAATTGTTGTACAAGCTCCTGATGAAGTTTTGCTTAAATACCCCAACCGTTCCTTTAGAGTTAACTTCGGAGTTCCCTGGTTTTGGGCTTCCAACCAAGTACAATTCCAATACAAATTGGACAGATACCACCAGCAATGGGTGAACATGGGCAACGAGCACCAGCTATTTCTGGGTGAAATACCACCGGGAAGCTACAGTTTAAAGCTAAGAGCCAGCAACGCCTCAGGCGGGTGGTCGGACTCGAACATCATTGCTTTACCTGTTCATATAATTCCAGCTTTTTGGCAGACAAGTTGGTTTCGCCTACTGGGTATAATCATTGTGGTAGGCCTTTCTTTTTGGACTTATTTCGGGGACAAGCTCCGACGTGGACGCCAACGGGCACTGAACGCTGAATACGAAGCGCAACTCAGCCGCCTCAAGCTATCAGCCCTACGTGCGCAAATGAACCCGCACTTCCTTTTCAATGCGCTCAACTCCCTGAAGTGGTACATCGTCAAAGGAGAGCGAGAAAAGACGGTGGATTATCTCGATAAGTTCAGCCTACTGATGCGCAAGGCGCTCGAATGCTCGAAGCGGGAGATGATACCCTTGTCCGAAGAGGTGGAGATTATTTCATTGATGCTGGAAATCGAGCGGGCAAGGTTCCAGGGCAAGTTCGAGTATCATTTGAGGGTAGATGAAAAGGTTGATGTCCACTTTTTCCAGGTACCTCCCCTCCTGCTGCAACCTTATGTAGAAAATGCCATCTGGCATGGGCTAATTCACAAGACGGACGGCAAGGCCATGCTCAAATTCAGCTTGGAAGCCATCCCGAACGGCTTCCAATGCGTCATCGAAGACAATGGAATTGGGCGGGAAAAGGCAAGGGAGCTTAAAAGCAACACCCTAAAGAACACAAAATCGCATGGGATGGAAATCAGCCAAGAGCGTATCTCCCTGCTCTCAAAAAACCAATATCAATCCGTTGACCTCGTCATTGAAGACCTAACCGACAGCGATGGAGCGGCGTTAGGCACCCGTGTAGTTCTTACCTTTTGTCCTTAGATGGTGCAATACCGCCATTTGCTAATCGAAACTCACCAAACACTCAATCAAACCCACCTAATACTCAGCTATTAAAAACAGCGGGAATAGGCAAGTTAGCTTTGTTCTATCCATGAAAATGGTTTGAATAACCAAATGATTTTGCCAGCTATTTAGCCCGTACATAAAGGTGTTTTCTAAAGCCCTGAACTTACCTGAGCTATTTTTATCCGATGACGTTGATTGAATGTCATCGGTAAAAGTAGTTTTTCAGGTGGTAAGCCTGTTGGACTTATGGGGATGATAGGGGTTTGTATTGGCGCCAATACGCTATATCATTAACTGTAGAGCCATTAGGTCTGAAGCAATTGAACACCTTATTACTGTGAGGCCAAATAGTATGGAACTTCTAACTCTATAATTAACAATTAAAACAAGCAATCATGAAATGGACATTGACTTTTCTACTACTTTCTTCCCTTTTAATTACGAACATGTCAGCGCAAATATCCTATGCTTGGAATGGCGCCAACGGCAACTGGAATGACCCTACCAAATGGACCCCGAATGGGGTGCCAGGGGCGGCAGATAATGTTGCGATTAATGGCGGCCCCGTAACTTTGATGTACAATACCACCGTAAACAATATGAGTGTAACTGGCACAATGAACGGTAATTTTGACTTGACTATCAATGGTACGCTCACCCAGAATTGCTTTGGCTGTGATTTATACACCGGCAACGGGAATATCACCGTAAATGGTGAATTTATATGGACGACGGGTACTATTGGTAATGGCTCAGCTACCGGCAACATTACTTTAAATGGCATTTTAACTATTCCGAATATTATAGCTGGACATTGGGTACGAAAAAAAACACTTATTTGTAATGGAGGAGTGTCATGGCAAGGCGGAAACATTGGCTGCTCGGATGGTGCAATTTGGCGTATTCCACCTGGAGCAACATTAACTGAATCTTCACCTGCTGGCTATAATTATTTAATTTACGACAACTTTGGAGGAGGAGGTACTTTTGAAAATCAGGGTACTTTCATACGGGGTGGGAACGTATTATTATATGCAGGAGGTGGAGTTGCCCCTGTCACATTCAACAATACGGGGACATTCATCAATCATGCAACAGGAGGTATAAATTTTGTTGGACCAATGATAAATGCTCCAACCGGTATCATTAAAGGTGTTGGAACTGTCACCATATCTAACG
>JAHEAS010000537.1 GCA_024642645.1 Saprospirales bacterium
TTTCTCCAATAAAAGTTTTCCGGTGCCTAAATAGTTATTTCCCTTAACCGTCAGGTAGTAAAGACCACTGGTATAGGCTGACATGTCCAATGAGACTGAGGAAGCTGACATCTGCCAAGAAGTTTGGGTAGTTTTCACGACCTTACCTGAAACGTCCCTTACCTCTACAAGGCACCTCTCATTTCCTTCGGGAAGTTTGAGTGTGAACAATCCTCTCGAAGGATTTGGATATATCAGGATTTGGTCTTGCACCCCTTGCCATTCATTGACCCCAACAAAGGCGCTGTAATAATAGCTTGCTGAATCGATGTTGTTCCAGGCTCCCATATTCCAAAGCATTAATCGTTCCTTGATCAAGTTGTTGTTTACATCATATGCGTAATCATAACTGGACGAGTTGACCCATTTCATTCCATCCCAGGATTCAATAAACATATTGGAGTTGTTTCCCTGACCATCGTAGGTATAATGTGTATGGCTACCATTTTCCCAGACGGCCTGTACGAGGTTGTCGCTATATACATTGATCAGATGGTGCTGTGTATCATAGCTGGCAGTCATTCTACCGGTAGTATCCCATAAACTGACGTTCCAGTTAAAGTAGTAAGTCAAGATATTGTCGTTCGTGGAATTGAAGTTGGAAATTATACGAGAGGAATTGTCCCATGAAAGGCCATTCCAAAGAACTGTGTACGAGTTTGTAAGATTGTCATTGGCATCATAAGTCAGGGATACCTGTCGGTAATTTTCCCATGCCCCTCCCTGCCATAGTTGGCTCAACAGGAGGGTCCAGTTGTTGCTTGCATTGTATGTCAAAGTGCTTTTTGAATTATTTTCCCAGTTTCCGGCATTGATCAATTGGGCAATCACCTCCGTAGGATTTCCGTTGCCATCATTCGTGTAAGTGACTTTCATCGTGCTATCCCACATGGTTGCATTCCACGTATAATACATATACTTAACAAGAAATCCATTCATATCATAATAATACACTTCGCGACTTGAATTGGTCCTGTTACCGCCATTTACGGTCACATATATTCTTTCTATTTCTAGTCCGGTGCCATTGTAGGTAGGATACTCTGCCGCATTTTGTGCCCATCCGCTGCTGTAAGTCCAGCGATAGGTGCTATCAAGAAGAAATGCCGGAGCACCCGACTTGTTCAGCAATTTAGCAGGTTTTTCATATGGTTTAAGGAATTTTGATACCTCGTTCCTGTTGTCAGACACAAACTGAAATTGGGCACTACTAATTGAAGCCACTCCAATGAATAGCATTGCTAAGGTTGATTTCATAAGTTTAAGGGATTCGACACGGCCGCACATGAGCACGCGAATTATGTGTATGATGCAATAACACCACCTAGTCCTAAAGTAATCAAAATCAGGACACCAGGGAATGACCATCGTCATGAATTCAAAAATATTTTCACCACTGATATGCCGTGGTGAATAAATAAAAAAAGCCGCCCTTTGCTGAGCAGCTTTTTATTAGGTTGCCTCTGGTCTGCCTTTAATACATGAACAATTTCTTGGTGACCACTGTTCCATCATTCAATTGAATGAGTGTCAGGTAGGTGCCGGCAGCCAAATTTGAAATATTCTGAGTATGGGTTGTCGTGCCTTCTCTTAAAGCCAACTTGTCTGACACAACGACATTGCCCAGCAAGTCGATGATACGCAAGGTGGCAGTCTGATTGCCGCTCACATTGGTTACACGAATTGTCACAAAGTCTGTGGCAGGAAGGGGGTACAGCACAACCTCCACTGATTCGGAAGACGTCCCTGCAACTTCGGCTTCGTCAAGACCATCATAATTTTTCAGCGTATTCAGCGTCGTGTTCGTGGTGATGGGCTCGTTAAAATCAAAGTAGATGTTTGCCGAATTTGTGAATTCAGTACCGATCGGATTTGATGTTTTGCGTTTTATGCTATAATTGACCAAGCCCGAACTCAAAGCGTCACCATAACTTGATTTCCATGGCAAGTGAATGTTTTCAAACACGAAAGAAACCAAGCCTGTTTCGCTGATGGTCACAGAATACTCATGATCGGAGTAACCGGGCACAAAGGTCGTCCAATCAAAATCGTCATCCAATTGATCGGTGACCAAAATATTTCGCGCAAAATAGCTTCCTTCATTTTGAAAATGAATGGTATAGTCAAATTCAGCTACTTCGGTTGAAATGAATCCCTCTTCGCCATCTCCTTTTGGCGTCACTTCCTTGTAGTTTGGATCAAAGGAACCCACAACCCAGTTCTGGTAGGTATTTACATTGTTCCAGGGTGAATAATCGAGTAACCAATTGACATCTATTGGCGCCACATCGGCAACCGTGTCGTAATAAGTCAGGCCGGTAGACAATGGAATATTGCTCGGTGTGATAAAATTCAACAAAGTAACGTTTGTGCTGTTTGGCGTAAGGGTGGGATAGCCGGATGTAACGCGGTATGCATAAGGCGCACTTGTCGGATTCGGCCTCAAAAAGCTCGAAAGATTTGACGTAGAAAATGGCAGCTGACTGTCGTGCACATAGCCCAGCTGTATACCCGATTCTGTCACTGTTCCCATATTTTTAACGATCAGTTTTTGCTGATATCCGTATCCGGGAACAGGCGGTAGCGTTGAGTTACAGGTTACGAGCTTAAGATCATGGATGGTTGCTATGTCGTTGGCAATGTTCACTGTGCTGATACAATTTGATGCAGCCACTACATTGACGGAAATATTATTGCTCTGGCAGGATGCCAAAGGATAGTAGGCATTCACCTGTTCAGAAATGGTATAAGTACCGGTCGGCACCTGGAAGCTGTAATATCCATTGGCATTTGTGAAAACATAACCATAACCGGAACAATGGATCATGATATTCTCAATACCGGTTTCACCGGCATCCTTTGTACAATTGGCATTTGCATCCAGATAAACGTTACCTGATATGGTACAATAACAGCTATTGGTAGACTTGGAATCCTGGATCCAGAAGTGCCTTGATGCACTGCAACCGTTTGCATCCGTAACGGTCAACCAATAACTTCCTACACCCAAACCACTTGCATTTGGCGAAGAGGTCCCGTTGGAATAAGAATAGGTATAAGGGCCTACGCCACCACCTACATTTGAGGTGACACTTCCATCTTTGTTGAATTTACAAGAAGCCGGCGTCGTCGTCACATAAACATAGACAGGTGAGGCCGTTGCGACTATACCTGATTTTGTCACAGAACAACCCGCCGCATCCGTGATCTGACAAGAGTAAGTTCCCGCCGAGAGACCGGTTATCTGATTGGTTGTTGCCGAGTTATTCCACAAGTAGGTGAAGGGAGGAATTGAACCGGAAACAGAGACACTTGCCCCTCCGTTGTTGTTGGGACACACCGCCGGAGAAGTCTGAATATAGGCATTTATAATGCTTATCGGGCTTACGACAGCCGTGCCTGTTCTTACACAACCGACTG
>JAHEAS010000538.1 GCA_024642645.1 Saprospirales bacterium
ATCATCGCCCGGCTGGCCGTGGCGGTCACGGGGCCAAAGAACAGGCCGTGTTTTGCCAAAAAAACATTCAACTCGTCCCGAATGACGCCCGGCTCCACCCGCACCCAGCTTTCTTCCACATTGATTTCGAGGATTTTGTTCCAATGCTTGGATACATCCACCACGATGCCCGTGCCGACGCACTGACCGCCCAGCGAAGTGCCCGCCGTGCGGGGAATGAGGCTGGTTCCATGTTTGGTTGCGAAGGCAATGAGCTTTTTGATGTCGCCCTTGGTCCGTGGGTAGGCGACGGCGAGCGGCAGTTCCCGGTAAACGGAAGCATCGGTGGCATAGAGCGCTCGCATGAGCGAGTCGAAGTGCAGCTCGCCTTCGAGGGATTGTTGGAGGTGGCGGAGTTTGTCTTGCATGGTCAAAATTGAAAGCCAAATCTCTGCATTTTTAGCTTAAAATTGGCAGACCCCCAATCGCAAATCGTCATTCGTTAATCGTAACTCTCCTCACCGCAGCAAGGTCACATCTCCTTTCAGCACCTTTTCCATATCTTCCACCGGCACAGCGCAGCCCAATCTTATGAGATAGATATAAACGTCGCTCGGAGCGTCTTTACCATCCTGCTTACCGTTCCATGGGCCCGCACCGTCGAATACTTTTTCGCCCCAGCGGTTCCAGATGCGCATGTTCAGGATGACCTCCGAGCCGAGGCTGACGATGTTGAACGAGTCGTTTTTGCTGTCGCCGTTCGGTGTAAATGCATTGGGTATCAGCACCTTCTCAGGGTCGCAATCAGGGATGACGGCGATGGTTTGCGCAGCACTGCCACCACAACCGTCGGGCGTTGTAACGGTGGCTGTATAAGTGGTATTCTCCATTGGGAAAACCGTACAGTTCAGCGAATCCGTGCAGTCCGCCAGCAGTGAATCATTGGCCATCCAAATGATGGACGTGTAACCGCCGGGAAGGATGCTAAGGGTCAATGAGTCACCGAGGTTGACTGTGTCAGTCTCGATGAAGATTATTTCAAAAACAGCAGTGTCCAACACAGTGAGTAAAAGGCAAATGGTGCTATCGCAACCATTGGGGGCTGGGTAAGTTACACAGTATTCTCCCTCTTCCGTGAACGTTTGCCCCTCGAAAACCACACTTTCACCGAGACAGATGGTATCCAAAACCAGCGAGGTGTCAATGCCGGGCTTCAGCAACAGTTCCACACAATACAGACTGTCACAGCCGCCAACCACGGCGAAAGTGTCGCAGTAAATGCCGGGTTGACTGACTGTTTGCCCAAAAATAACCGCCGTTTCACCAGCGCAAATTTCGATGGCAGGGCCAGTCGTCACGATTTGGTCGGTGACGACCGTGACTATCACACTCCCCGTCGCTGGACAGCCGTCTGGCGTGATGGCGCTAGCCGTGTAAGTCGTTGTGGAAGAAGGCGTTACGAGCAAACTGGAGCAGCTTGGTGGGTTCACGCAAGTCCCATTTGGAGACCAAGTGAAGGTGGCCGGAACGTTCGTCGTTGCCACCAAAGTCGTGCTGTTCCCAGCGCAGATGGTCACGTCGGGCGGCATGGTAATCAGCAGCGAATCAGCGAAACTCACCGTCACGGCGTCCATTGCGGAGCAACCGTTTTCATCCAAAACCGTGAGGGAAAAGGTGGTCGTCTGGGTGGTCAATATCATGGGATTTGCAATGGTCGGATTGCTGAGGGTGGGCTGTCCGCCGACGCTCTGCGGCGACCACAGGTAGTCGAAGTCAGGTTCAAACGTTGCATTGAGCTGCGCCAACTGGCCGGGGCAAAACGCCTGGTCAGCACCTGCATCCACAACTGGCAATGGGGCCACGACCACCGTCGCTTGGTCAGTACCGGAGCAACCGAAAGCATCCGTCACCGTCACGCTGTACTGGCTGGTGCTGGGCGGTGTCACCGTGATGATTTGTTGGTTGGGCTGCGCAATGCCGGGGCCTTGCCACAGATAGCTAACCCCATCCGTGGCGGCGAGGTTCGCACTTTGACCCTGGCAGATGGGCGAATCGGCGTAGGCAATGCCGGGCACGGGCTGCACCGTCACGCTCAATTGATTTTGTATTTCACAAAAACCATTGCCTTCGGCTAAAACATATTGGTATTCAACAGGAGCAAGTCCGTTGTTCACACAGTTAAAAATGGTCATGGGCAATTGGGCATTACCAAGACAATCGTCGGGCGTCCACTGGTAGTTGAAGCCGGGCATGGAGGTAACGCCGATTTCTTGGTCGGCACCAGAGCAGACCGTCCAACTCAGTCCTGTTTCATACACTATCGGGGTGGCTACTTGCAATTGGTCGCCGGAGCAGGCGCATTGCTGCGTGGGGTCAATCAACGCAATCAAGCCGCACAGGTTTGTTGCCGAAGGCAACAAGAAACTTCCCGTCACGGTCACGGTTTGCCCTGCCGAAATGGGGCTGTTGAAAACCTCAGTATGCACCAATTGGTCACCCGTGCCATCCCCGTCGTTGTCGAGGTAGAATTCGATATCGAGCGGCGGTAGGTTGTCCGCACCATTGTTTTTAACAGTCAAATTAAAGTTCACTAGGTCATTGCCACCCGACGCCGAGGCGGTTATGGTGAAATTATTGAGCTCATAGGCAGGCCGCATCACATCGAAAGGCAGGATGAGAGACCCTGTGCTGACCTTCGTGCTACAAGTATCGCCAGTGAGGGCGCATAGTGCCTGTGTTTGCGCAGCACTTCGGAAAAGCACCACGCCGTTTTCACAACCCAGCCCTGCCCAGCCCTGCGTGTTGAAGTTGAGGCAGAGGAGTTGGCTGGGTAAAATTCCGGATGGCAACTGCCAAGTGACGAGGCTTCCATCAATGACTGGCGTGCAATTGAGCCCAGGTGCACAAGTGCTGGTACACGAGCCAAGCTGGTAGGTGATGCCCGGTGGAAGTGTCATGATGAAGCAGGCGCCTGGAGGCAATGTGTCGGATGCCGAAAGCGTGACCGCAAAGCCCACGTCGTTGTTGCAACCGAAGCCGGGCGTGGTGATTACGTTGATGTTGGTAGTGAATGCGCTGCTCACGCCGTCAATGCAAAGTGCGTCGCCCGGCTTGGCGATGGAGTTGGTCGGCGTGCCGCAATTTTGTTCCGATTCCGCAATGAAAAGCAGGTAGGCATCGGCAATGAAATCGCACGTTGTTTCACCCAAAAACCGGAGCGTTAGGGAGTTAAATGGTGCCTCAATAACACCGGGAAGGCCACCTGCAATGCTATCGAAAAGCATGGAGAGATTCCATTGTACCACACCCGTACTCAGTACGGTAGGGTCACCAATGGGGTAAAAAAGGCCGCTGCCGGTCGGATATTCCACATCGCAAGAACCAGCAATGACGCTGAGGCCGGGCGGCATTAGCACTTTCACCCGCAGGTTGTACACACTGCCGAGCTGCGCATTAAACACCTCAATTTCGTGG
>JAHEAS010000539.1 GCA_024642645.1 Saprospirales bacterium
AATGCTGGTTGATTCCCTGAACGGGTTCGGCTGGTTTTGGTACAACTGGAACCCAGCGCTTGTCTGTTCGCCCTTCGGATTTGAGAATTCAAGCACTGGCAGCACAGGCTGACCATCGGTCTGGTAAGCCAGGGCATCGGTGTAGCGGGCGGTCATCGAGAGCATTTCGCTCAGGCGGCCCGGTTTTTTCACCAAAAAACGGAGGTTGAAAAGGGCGTCGTCCTTTTTCAGGGCAGCCGGGTCCGGGTTGAACCAAACTGCCGTGAGAACTCCCTGCCCGAGCAGCGTTTTGCCGAAGGCATCATCGCCGAGTGATGGCAGTGCGCCCTTTTCATAGCCCCGCAATTCCAGATCGTCTATAAATTCTAATGTAAATTGTATGGCAAGCAAATCGCTTGCGGTCGTTATTTTTATCGGAACGGTGATTTCTTCGCCCGCCACGAGGTCACGGTCTTCGGTCACGAACGGCAGCACGGCATTGGTGCGCTCTTCTGTGCCGCCACCGGTGAAGCCAGGGATGGCGTTGCCATTTACGTCACCGATTTTTATCCCCACAAAATCCGCATTTGGCATTTGTTGACTAATGGTCAGGTGCAGTTCCTCTGGGAACGCAGGCGTGAACGGGTTGGCCGGGTTCGGGAACACGTAGCTCTTTGGCACAAACCGCCAGGAGGTATTGTTCTGAAAATGGTCGGTAATGTGCAATATCAGTTTTCGCACCTCGATGATATCCATCGTGGTCACCATCCCGCTCCGGTTGGCATCGGCAGCGATGAGTTTGTAGGGCGAAGTAAATGGTACGGTACCAAGCACGTGACTGGTCATCAGCAATAGGTCGAAACTGGTGACGCCGTTGAGTGGTGACACGTCTTTTTGCGGAGCAACGACATAATTCTCACCCGGTTGTAGGCCGTTGATTTGATAAATGCCACTGGCATCTGTCGCACCCATCATGCCGGTATTTGCAGCAGAAACTTCCACCTGTGGCATCTGGTCACCCATCATGGACTCGACATAGCCGCCTATCGAAGTCAGATTGACTACCAGCGTATCGTCATTGAAAGGACAGAGGTCCATGTTGTCTTGAATGAAGACGTTGGTCACACAGAAGTCGCTGTTCCCAGCTTCGTCCGTTACCCAGACTTCTACCTGATATTGGCCTTCATCTTCGCAATCAAAGACCAACCCATCGGTCGGTGGGTTTGGGTCTCCCAGAAGGCGAATGGTGTACGCCAAGTTGCTCTGAGCGGTGCAGTTGTCATAACTATTGTCATTGAACTGCTCGGCTTGTACGGAGGCCATGATTTGGCCACCCATCGCCTGTAACTCGGTAATGATGCCAGTGTTGCAGTAGGGCGTTGGGTCCTTCAGGTCGGTCACAGTCAGGTTGAACGCACAGTTTGATTTGTTTCCGCAGCCGTCCTTCGCCGTAAAGACAATGTGGTACTGGCCCTGTGGGTATTGGCCACTGGCATTTGCGCCACTAGTGGCGAATGGCGAAGTATTGGTAACCGTAATGCTTGGGCTGCAATCCGTAGCGGTCACTGGAAAGAAAACTGCGTTTGCAAAGTTGCAGTCCGCACCCACGCTTACGATTGTGTCGCTTGGGCAGAAGGTGATAACCGGCGCTATGTTGTCCACCACTGCTATTATTTGCTGGTGTGTCCAGGCGCCCACTGTTGGATTGGACGGGTTGTACTGACACCAGTCAATCACCTTCCAAGTGCGCACGATTTTATAACATGCCGGAGAGGAAATATTGAAAACCTGGTCAACGTAGTTCACGGCCAGCATGGCGCAGCTGGATGTTGGCGTCTGCGGAAAATTGTACGGTGCTGGGAGGTTGCCAGGGCCGAGGTTCGCCGGGCCTGCGCAATAATTCACAAACATCGTATCCAAAGGCCAAACGATGCCCTGACCGTTGTAAGGCGTTGAGTTTATCACTGAAATCACCTGTGTGCAGCTGCTGCTGTTGCCACTGGAATCCGTTGCGGTAAACTCCCGGATAATCGTACCTACTCCGCAGTTTTGGATGTCAATTGTATCCACTTCGGTAAGTGTATAGCCACATGGGTCGTACACAAATGGGCTACCGAATACTGATAGGTCGGAGTAGTCCGCCGTGCACTGAATGGTCAGCGGGCCTGGGCAAGAGATGCCTGGTGGGATTTTATCCTGCACCACTACCTGTACCATACAAGTGTTGAAAGAAGCAAGATTTCCACCCTCTGCCACCTTCATAGTGACCATGATGGTGTCGCCTGCATCGGCACAATTGAAATTAATGGTTGGGGTAAATGGCAATCCATCCCGACTGCCCGTGTACACCAGTGGGCCAGGGCAATTGTCGTGGCTGCCTGCGTTGAAAACACTGGCCAGCACGTTTATCGTACCATTGTTGGGCAATGAAACGATGGGGAAATTTTTACAAATTGCCGTCGGCGTCTCGTTATCAATCACAAATATCTTCTTGGTACAAGGCGCTGAGATGTTGCCGCAGCTGTCTGTTGCAATAAAAGTCACAAGGCGCATTCCCTTCGGAACATCCTGAAAAGTGAAATCAGTCGTCACTGGAAAACCTGGAATACTGGCTTGCACCTCAAACTCACTGCAATTGTCCGTCACGTTCGGCATATCCAACACGATGTCAGTATTGCATAATCCAAAATCTGTTTGGTAAAAAAGTGAGTCACCACAGCCTGTAAATACCGGCGGTTCTATGTCTTGAAGAAAGATGACCTGCGTTTTGATTTTTACATCTGGAATGATGCAATTGTCGCTGACTACCCATTTTCGCAAGATTGGGTGCGTCCCACAATCCGAGGGTATTTCTTGGTCGGTGTAGGAGACAAACATGTTGCAAAGGCCATTGTTGTAAAGCGGTCGACCATCTATTGTTGGCCGCCCCGTGGAGTCTGGGTCAGTTGACGCTGTGCAACTGATGGTAATATCAGCGGGCATTTGGACCATAGAAGTATCGGGTCGCAGAAGATAGATATGCTGCGTACATGACGCTTCATTTCCATAAATATCCTTTACTGTCCATAACCTGTTCACACTTGAAATGAAGGTTGCTGGGACAAAATTGCAATCAAACAAAGTGGTATCATCATGGAAGTACAAGGTATCAATGCCACAGTTATCACTATAGACCACCTGCTTTAAATCAGCGGTATCCAAAGAGGCCGTGCAGCTGACCGTGTCTGTGGGACAGTTAATTATCGGGTTTGAGCCATCGTAAACATCATAGTTGCTTTCGCAAAAATTGCCGCTCGGAATGTCTTTCACTTCAATTGTAATGGTCGTCCCAAGGTAAGCGGTCGCATCAAAGTTGATTACGCCAACACCCCAAACGATGGTGTCACCATTCAGCTTTTTCGCTACGAGCCAGTATGGCCCTGTGCAATCGGAAGTAGTAATGACAAAATCGGTATCAGCCGATACC
>JAHEAS010000540.1 GCA_024642645.1 Saprospirales bacterium
ACTTAATGACTTTGAATCCATGAAAAAACTTGTGGATGAAAGACTAAAGGGCGAAGTGATGGAGCATTTTGCAAAAATGCACCGATCTAAAAATGAGGCGCTTGGTAGGTTTTTGCAGGAAGCAGAAGCGGAGTTTGAGGAGATTATTTGAGTTCGTCAGTGAGCAGTTAAATTGAATTAGTAAGACTTGACTGCTATCTGCTCACTGACGAACAAAAAAACTTTCTTAGTTAGCGCTGCGATACTGGTCCCAGCTCATAGAATTGTAGTGGTCTTCCGACACGAATTTCAATTCCTTATGGAGCATCGGTGCATCTTTGTAGCCCGGAGAAATCAGAATCCGCTCAAAAGTTGGCGTCAAGTAAACATAGCTTGGGTAGCCAAGACGACCATCAAGCAGTTCGAAGGCCAATTTGTGGAAGCCATTTCGGCCACCTGCTGTCCAAGAGAAGGTCGTGCCTTTGAATTTTACGTCTTCTTTTTGCTCAGCGTTGAATTTTACGGCGTAAAAATTCTTGTTCACGTAGTCAACGACGCCAGGCTCCATGAAGGTAGATTGGTCCATTTTCTTGCACCAGCCACACCAATCGGTGTAAAAGTCGATGAAGATTTTCTTTGGAGCTTTCTCGTTTGCTTTAACGGCTTCGTCCCAAGTCATCCAAGCAATTTCGCCTTCGGCGGTGCGCTTGGTTACGTTGGAAACTGTATCGTTTTTAGGCATAAAGGCAAAAATAAGACCCACAGCAACCACGGCAATGGCGACAAACAAAACTTTTTTCATTGTTGATAATTTAATGAGTTCAAGGTAAATCTTTTATAATCGTTGGAAATTGATGGGATTCATTCAACTACGCTTTTGGACAAATAGTATCGTCAAAAAGTACGTTAAATGAATCAAACTACTTCAACTTGTTTAATGGTGCAACGAAAGTACCAATTTCGCCAAAACACTATCAAACCCCCCTTTTGTTTAAATAAACTTTAACTTCAAGGATTAATTATGCGAAAAATCGTCGTGGCAGTGGCTGGTTCCAGTGGTTCCATTTATGCCAAAGTCATTTTTGACAGGCTCCTGCAAATCAAATCGCAGTGGGCTGCCGTAGGGGTGGTGATGAGCAAAAACGCAAAGCTCAACTGGCAATTGGAGCTTGGCAATGAAGGGTTTAACGAATATCCGTTCGATTTCTATGAAAAGGATAATTTTGCCGCCCCATTTGCCTCCGGCTCAGCCAAGTACGACACAATGGTAGTTTGCCCTTGCTCGATGGGTACGCTTGGCCGCATCGCTGCTGGTGTTTCCGACGACCTGCTGACCCGTGCCGCCGATGTGGTTTTGAAAGAGCGCCGCCGTCTGATTTTAGTGCCCCGGGAAACGCCGTTTAGCCTGATTCACCTGCGAAACATGACAACCATCACGGAGGCAGGTGGCATCATTTGCCCTGCTATACCGTCTTTTTATGGTGGAGCGAAGGACATGGAAGGACTCGCAGCCACGGTGGTAGACAGAGTTTTGGACTTAGCGGGTTTTGAATTGGACTCATACCGATGGGGTGAATGAAAGTTTGCAGTTCGACAGGTGGCAGCTAAGCCCCCAATCCAGTATTCAGCATCTTCCAAAAGAGCAATCAGCAACAAGAAAATGAAGCAAAAAATCGAAATAGTTTACGAAGATGATGACCTCGTGGTGGTGAACAAACCCGCCAACCTGCTCACCATTCCAGATAGGTTTTCACCTGACAAGCCCAATCTTTACAACATGTTGGGCATGGAGTATGGTAGGATTTTCACTGTCCATCGATTGGACCGGGAGACGAGTGGCATTTTGCTTTTCACCAAAACAGAGGAGGCGCACAAGGAGATGTCCAAACAGTTCATGGATCGAACTGTAGAGAAAATCTACTTTGCGTTGGTGGATGGTGTGATGCACCAATCGGAAGGTACGATAGACAAGCCGCTTGGCCCACACCCGACTCACCCTGAGAAAATGGCCGTGGTACATGGTGGCAAACCCTCTCGCACCAACTATAAAGTGGCAGAAACATTCAAGAACTTCACTTTTATCGAGTGCAGTATTGAAACCGGGCGAACACACCAGATTCGGGTCCACCTGCATGCCATCGGCTACCCGCTGGCTGTTGACCATTTGTATGGTCGCCAAAAAGCATTTTTCCTTTCAAAAATAAAGTTGCGGAAATTCAAATTGAGCAAGGAGCAGGAAGAAGAGTTGCCTATCATGTCTCGCACCACGCTCCATGCTGGGAAATTGGTGTTTGATCACCCGACCACGGGTGAGCGAATGAACATTCAGGCTGATTTGCCTAAAGACTTTGCGGCAGTGGTGAACCAGCTGCGGAAATGGGGCAAAGCCAACGATTAGTTCATTTTCAGTGTCGGAAAAAAGTCTGCTAAAATAAAATAGTCCCGGACAACGAAACTGCCCAGGACTATTATTTTCACATGCTTAAAAGCACTTACGCTTACTTCTCCGTTGGGTCTTCCAACAGCGTAAACACCCGTTCTACTGGGTTCAGTGGGGTCTTGACATCATTGCCGTCTTTGTCCACTAAAGTCAACTTGATTTTGTTGTCACCCATGGGCAGACCCTCAATAAAATAGGGAGTCCAGGCATCTACAATTAATTCTTTCTCTCCGTTCACCAACACTTTTACCTTGTATCCATCTGGGCTAAGCGTAACATTGGTCAAGTAAAAATCGAGCATCACCTTGTCTGTTTCAGCTTTGCCGACGTACTTGCCTTTAGGGCGGCTGTAGAAAAGCATCGGCTCTTCTACCATTGGGCCGTTGATGATGTTACCACCTTTTACTTCGGCCTTGAATGCCATCCCAGCTCCTTTTGCCTTGATACTCTCATGGTAACTACGGCCAAGAAAGGCGAGGATGTAGTGGGTTCCGTCCTCTACAGCCTTTTCGAAAGTAGGTTCGTAAACAGCATCGTAAGGGCCATTGTCAATGATGAGGTGGACGTGCTGGCCATCCTTGGAGTTGGCGCACATCTTTTGGGGTGCGTCAGGTGTTTGTTGCTTTAATTGGTAGTTCATTGGGCGGAAAAGGAACTTGCCTTTTTCATACCCAAACGAAATCGTGGCATTCGGGAATTCCGTCGAAGAAGGGAACGGACTCAGTCGGATGTCGCTAGTAGTAGCTGCTGCTTGCTGTGCAGTGCTGTCAATATTGCTGGCCTCGCTGGTTTCAGCGGTGCCTGACTCATTGCCGCAGGCAGTAAAAAATAATGCCTGAAGGGTGATAGCCATCAAAAGAAAAAACATCTTTGCTCTCATGTCGAAACTCGTTTTTGATTGTTGTAAAAAGATGTGGCAAAGCTATGGCTTCTCCACGGTTATTAGTAAAAATGAAAAATCTAGCAGATTGTTTAAGCCTAAAATGCTTTACAACTGTTTGATCTTCAATAAATTCTTCCTTTACC
>JAHEAS010000541.1 GCA_024642645.1 Saprospirales bacterium
GGCAGCGGTCGAGGACTCAAAAGCTTGCATGGCAATGTTCTCGAGTTGGTCAAGTTCCTGTTCACGGCCCACCATCACCCCATCGAATGGGCGGCGTTGCTCTTGGTTTCTACCAGCTAGTTTGTAAGTCGGAATGGGCTTGTTCAGCCCTTTGTACTCAATGTCGCCGGTATGTTGAAAACGGAAATTACGGTTCTTGTGAACGGCCTCGTCAACCAGTACCTCTCCCCAAGTGGCGCTCATCATCAGGCGGGCGGCGATGTTCACCCGGTTGCCGACAGCGGCGTACTGGCTGCGCTCCACGCCGCCAATGACACCAGCATAGGCGATACCTTCGGCGATGCCGGCCTTGAACCGCAGGCCGCTTTGGATTTGGAGCGGCAGCAGTTCTTCCTGGAGTGCGAGCACGAATTCTAATGCCCGTTCTACATTGTTTTCATAGGAGACCGGGGCGCCAAAAAAAGCTACGATGACGCCGCCCTTGTCGCTAAAGTCTATTTCCTTGAAGTACCCGGAAAAATTGTTGATTTGGCTGAGTACCTCCGTTGCGAAGTTGTTCAAATGCTCATATTCTGCCAAGCCCTCGAAGGAGATAAAGACGGAAACTACGGTGCGAAACTCGCCCCGTGGAGTGAATTCGAGCAGGGTTTTGGGTATAAACTGGGCCAATACCTCCGGCTTTAGAGGTGGTAGCCTTGGTGAGGCCGGCAGCGGGAGGTCGCTGGCGTCCGGTTTCTCATTGACCACAAAAAATCCGCTTGTTTCGCATGGCGTAAGTGAAATTGCTGCCTGCGGCAATTCATCAACATAAGCTTGGTCCACAATTATTTGCTGCTGCTGGGCTTGCATTTGTCCATTGGCGCTACCAGCAATAGCTGGGCCTCGAAAAAAGAATGATTTATAGTCGTCTCCAACAATTCCCCATTCAACCTTGCCAAAGGAAAGGCCTGTTTTTATGCCAATTTTAAACTCTCCGAAGTTAGAGGAGGCGGTATCGAGCAGCTCGAACTGCCGTTGTGCAAGTGCCAAAAGCTTGGTGGCATCACAGTCGCATTGGCCCACGGGGAAGATGCCTGTGAAAGCATCGCCAGCAAAATAGGGAATGAACCCACCCTGGGCATAAACCTGCCTGACCATGGGCTCGAAGATGGAATTGAGGATATTTGAAAGGCGCTCGGCTCCGGTATTCCCTTGTTTAAGTAACGTTTCGGTCAGGCGAGTGAAACCAGACATGTCCACAAAAACAGTGTAGGCCTGAAAGCTGCCGTGGCGCTTTCCAGCTAACAATTGTTCCTGGATAAAATGTGGAAGTAAGTTATTCACCTTGCGGTTCCTAATTTTTTTTGGTTTGGTTACCGAGCTTTGCGGGCGGTGCAAATTAACGCTTAAAATACGAATTGGCCTTTCTTGAATTGATTTTTAGTCCAAAGTAACTTTTCCAACAGCTTCAGGTTGTTTGTAATTGAACCTTATACCTTAAATAAGGTATAATTGATACGAATTGACAACTTATGTAATCACAGGATGTCAATAGTTGATGACAATAATTACTTTTTAACTGTTCGATAAATGCAGAAATTTGCGTTTTTCTACGAATATCCGACTGTATGAAATTACTTTTTACCACTGTTCTGCTTTTTATTGTTTGCATTGGCGAATCCCAACCACCATCATTTTCCAAACGAGCAATTTCTGCCACGCGCATAGCGCAAGGAATAAAAATCGATGGAAAGTTAGATGAGGCCGCTTGGGCCACGGCTGCCAGCGCCGATAGGTTTGTGCAAAACACGCCCAACCCCGGCAAGTCAGCCACCCAGAACAGCGAGGTTTGGGTGTTGTACGACAACACGGCCATGTACATCGGTGCTCGGTTGCTGGATGCCCATCCTGACAGCATCCTGCGGCAAATGACTGAACGGGATAGAATTGGGAATACTGACTGGTTTGCCGTGCTGATTGATGCTTACCAAGATGGTAACAACGGCGTGGGTTTTGGTGTGACGGCCTCTGGCATCCAATATGACACCAAGTTTTCGGCCTCGAACAGTGGCGGCGGGTTCGGTGGGGTGTTGAGTTCTGGCGATGAATCATGGGATGCGGTTTGGGACAGTGAAATTGACTTCACCAGTGATGGTTGGACCGTTGAGTTAAAGATACCTTATTCTGCCATCCGGTTCCCCAGCGTTGAAAATCAAATTTGGAACGTAAATTTTGTACGTGAGGTAAGGCGGAGCCGGGAGATTTCCTTTTGGAACGAGGTGGATCCGAACGTGTCTGGCTACCTGAACCAATCCGGTACTTTGGATGGCATTTCAAACGTAAAATCGCCGGTGCGGCTGTCGGCTACGCCGTATTTTTCCATGTACGCTGAGAACTATTTTGATAAAAGCAGTAACCCCAAAAGCAGTTGGGGCCGCAGCATCAATGGTGGTATGGACATCAAGTATGGCATAAACGATGCCTTCACACTCGATGCGACACTTGTTCCTGACTTTGGGCAGGTTCGGTCGGATAACCAAGTACTGAACCTCTCACCTTTCGAGGTGCGATTTGATGAAAATCGGCAGTTTTTTACCGAAGGTACCGAGCTTTTCAACAAAGGCGGGCTGTTTTACTCTCGCAGGGTGGGGGGCAGGCCACTGCATTTCTTCGATGTTGATGGGCAGTTGGGCGAGAACGAAACGATGTTGGACAACCCCTCAGAGTCACAGCTCATCAATGCTACCAAGGTTTCTGGCCGAACGAACAGCGGCTTGGGCATCGGCGTGTTCAATGCCATTTCCTCAGAGACCCACGCTATTTTTAAAAATGAGGTAACAGGTGACAAACGAGCGGTTTTGACTAGTCCGCTAACCAACTACAACATCGTGGTGCTTGACCAAAACCTTCCACACAACTCCTACGTCTCGCTCATCAACACCAACGTACTGCGCCGTGGCGACGATTATGAGGCAAATGTGACGGGTACGCGGTTTTTGCTGCGCAACAAAGCACAATCTTATGCCTTCAACGGTAAGGCCGTGGTGTCGCAAAAGTATTTCCCCCATTCGAATAATGACTTTGGCCACAGTTATTTTGGTGAAATCAGCAAGACTAGTGGACAGATTCAATGGGAGCTGGGTTACAACGTGGAGAGCTATGATTACGACCCCAACGACCTAGGCTTTATCGTTAGCCCCAATGAAAAAAACCTGCAAGGCGCATGGAGCTTCAACAAAAACGAGCCATTTGGCAATTTTATTAATGGACGCTTGACGATAGATGCCAATTATACTCGCTTGGATAAACCGGATGTTTTTGCAGGTTTTGGGACTGGGTTGGATGGCTTTTTAGTTACCAAGAACCGGGTTGGGTTTGGGGTTTTCATGTGGTTGCAACCGTTGGAAACCTTCGATTATTTTGAGCCGAGGACGGATGATTTCAGTAGGTATTATCTATTGCCAA
>JAHEAS010000542.1 GCA_024642645.1 Saprospirales bacterium
ACTGCGGGCGTTCTTGGAGTCACATTTGACAAAATCCCGGTTGAGGTCAAGGTTTTGGGCATTGCCTCGGAAGCCGTAGTCCTGTGGGCCGTTCTGGTTGGCACGACTACAACAACCCCGGTTTAGCGCCCCGCCTATGTTATACATCGGAATGATGACGACGACAACGTTGTCTAACAGCGACTGAAGCTCTTGTCGTTGCAACATGTCTCGACACAGAACCATACTGGCATCCACGCCTTCCGGCTCACCTGGGTGGATGGCGTTGTTGATGAGGAGGATAAGCTTGCCTTGCTCCCGTAGTTTGTCCGGGTCGAACTCTCCTGATTTTGACACGACAGCGAGATGGAGTGGCTTTCCTGCGTCCGTTGGGCCAGCTTCAATGAGTCGCATTTGCAAATAACCAGCATCAAGTTTTTTGTAAAAATCAATGGCCTCATCGTAGGTGGCTGTGACGTGGTTGTTTTCCTCAAAAGGGGTCGTGTAGGTAGCTGTTTGTGCAAAAATTGCGGAGCAAAAAAGGCAAAAAACGGCAGTGCAGAGGTGGTGCATTAACTTGAAGTTTGTGAAAAATAAGGGGTGAAGGTAGCTTATTGCGCTGGACTATTCTTTGTTTTCCTTATTTGAAAAAGCTGTCGAAAAATACTTTTTCGACAGCTTTTTCAACCCATTTTGTTTTTGGTTTAAAGATGGTTGAAGTGCTCATAATCAGCATTTTGGTGCTTATGTTTTAGAAAAAAAGGCCATCGGGAATCCCAATGGCCTAATATATCTATGCAAAAAAATCACTCAAATTTTCGTTGAAACGTTTACTGCCAATTTGTTCAGCAACCGCTGCGGCACGGTACTTTCCGCACACAAAAATACTTCATCGTCATCTCTGTTCTCATTGTTCAAATAATCACAAAGGAAGAAATCAGGTTGGAAAATATCCTCCAAAGCCAATGTGAAAAGCACGCTGCCAGCGGTAGATTTGTTGGCCACAAAATTTGTGGAAACTATCTGGTTTTTCCCGGCGCCACCATGCTGGGTGATGAAAATAGCTCCACCGAAGGCCGCCTCATTTTTTACGAATTTACATTTTTTCAGCTGAATATTGCCAAGGCCGAGGTCATTGTTGCTGAAAATGCCGCCACCGCCTTTACCGGCTTTGTTTGCCACGAAAGTACAGTTGTCGAAATCAATCATTGCCTCACCTTCTTGGCCATGATTGAAAACTGCGCCACCTTCCTCTGCGTAGTTTTGAAGAAAAACACAGTTTTTTATGCTGACACTGGAGCTGCCTCCCTTGCCTGAACCGTCGTTGAAAATGCCGCCGCCAGCACGGTTGCGGCTCCCTATTGGCTCCCAAGCATCTGATTGGCCACCAGTAATAATGAAGCCATCGATTAATGTACCGGAACCTGCATTTTTCAAATACACCACCGTGAAAGAGTTGTCGGCTATTTCCTCGGTGCCTATCTCTCCGCTGAGTTTGGTGGGATGGGAGAACCATTTGCGCTGGCTCAGGCCGTTCTCCGTACCACTGAAGCCGCCGTAAAGTTTAATTCCACTGGGAATGTTAAAAGTCATTTCGCGCTGTGAAACACTGCAGTAATCACAGTGGACAGGGACATAGGTTCCTTCTGCCACCCATACTTCATTGCCAAAGCTAGCGACTGCCAAAGCTTCTTTGAGTCCGCCAAAGGCATTTGCCCAACTTGTGCCATCGCCTGTTCCACCTTGTTTGACATAAATAGTTTTTGCTGCGGATTGAATCGCAAAGCTGGCAATAAGCAGCAAGGAAAGGATAGTGCTTTTCATCTAGAGTTGTGTTTGTTTTGGTTAATAACGTAAGCTGTAAGAATCAAAAAAGGGGGAAAATCAATAAGGGGGGAATAAAATTTTGTGTTTGTCAGAGAAGGAGATGAAATGCATTGCAAAGATAAGGGTTAAAACCTGTGACAAACAACCGTAGGTAATATGGGCAGGGATTTTTTTTTAAAAATGCCTTCTAGAAGCCTGATTTTACTGTCTTCTTTACTTTTACTTCCTAAAACATTTTTTTTCTAATAAATTATGAAGGGGCTCATTTTTGACTGTATTTGGAGTTAAAGAAACCAAGCAGGACTGGACATTCGAGCCACAATAGCTAAACATGAAAAACTGTGACGTACAAAAACAACTAAATTGACGCCAGAAAGGCTTGGAACTTGTTTTACTCGAGTAGCATTACCGGATTTGGACTGTTATCTTCGAAATTGAAAGAAGTAAAGAATTGGACAAATGAACAGTTTACCTGCCATTTCCATCAAGTGGGGCTTATTTTTGACAAAGAAAAAAGGTTGAAATTTATTGCCAGTAAGCAGTTATTGAATCGATGCCGACAATCAATCGGTTTTTTGTTCAATTGAACAACAAAAGGATACCAAGTCACCTTTTGGAGGTAAGTATTCTATTTAAGCTGTCTGGGCTAATGATACCCTTCGGCAACGTGAAACCATTGTGAAGAGAAACCCGTACCATTAATTCTACTAATTTTGCCTTTTCTCTCAAAAACAGGTATTCTTAAATTCAATCATCAGCAAATGTTTTATCGTTACTTCCCATTGTTCGTCCTCCTATTTTTGGTGAAAAATGCTGCTGCCCAAGTCCCACTCCCCATCCAGTTAGAAAAGGGCGGCAAACTTGGCGAGCACGAAAAAAGGATGGCATGTGCAGATCAATTTGCGGGTACAATCTCCTTTTCCAATTTCATCGGACAAAGCAACGACATAGACCTTGACACCATTTATTTCTGTTACGGGGATGAGATAAAGATAGTGCACAACGGAAACGCCAACCTGACAGGTGATCCAAATCCACTCTCAGTGCCTGGTCTTACTTATGGTTATTTCAATTGTCCCCCAACTACTACAGGGCCTAATTTGACCGCTATCCTCACTGACCCCTGTATCATTTCCACCCCAGCTCCTATCAACGATTTGTGGATTACTGGTGGTGGCCAACCAAATGGTAATATTACTTTTAGCAACACTGGCGTTTCACAAAATGTATTCAATAACGGCAATCCAGTCTTGCTTTGGTTTGCACCGATTACTCTTGATGCATTCCCCAACACCTATGAAGCGGATCCAAATACGGGTGAAGTTGGACCTTGCGTAAACTTGAATGTGGATGAAGCATTCGCCGTGGTTTACCTTAATGAAATCAAGACCTCAGCCCTCAACACAAATACCGGTATTAGTGGTTGCAAAGGTAGCTTTAAGGTGGAAGGAGGATTGCCAGAATTTGACGGCAGCAACTACAATATTGTCATTACGCTAATCGGCAATAACTCAGTCCATGGAACGATTCTGAACGGGCCCGCAACTGATGGCTCTACGGTGTCATTTCAGGTTCCAGTGCCAGGTGTTTACACTATTACTGTAGAAGATGGAAAAAGTTGTGGGGCCTCTTTGCT
>JAHEAS010000543.1 GCA_024642645.1 Saprospirales bacterium
CACGACTGACCATAATTTCGATGCCATCATCATAGGTGGAGGTATGACAGGCGGCTGGGCTGCCAAGGAACTAAGTGAAAATGGCCTAAAAACGCTCATGCTAGAGCGGGGCCGAAACGTGGAGCACATCAAAGATTACCCAACCACAGGTATGCAACCTTGGGAATTCAAACACAGAGGCCGTATTCCCTACGAAGTTGAAAAAGAGAACCCCGTCATCAGCCGATGCTATGCATTTAAAGAGGATGCCATGCACTTTTTCGTGAAGGACATCGAGCATCCATATATTCAGGACAAGCCTTTCGACTGGATTCGAGGCTACCAGGTGGGTGGCAAGTCGCTCATGTGGGCTAGGTATGTGCAGCGCTGGAGCGACTTCGACTTTGAGGGACCTGCACGTGACGGGTTTGCAGTGGACTGGCCCATCCGCTACAAGGATTTAGAGAAATGGTACACCTATGTAGAGCAGTTCATCGGCGTGGCGGGCAACCGTGATGGACTGGATACCTTGCCGGATGGCGACTTTCTAAAATCCTGGGACTTAACCTGTGTAGAGGAGCATTTCAAGGATTCCCTCAAAAAGAACTTTAAAGACAGGCACCTAATATTCTCACGTTGTGCCCACCTTACCGAGGAGCGGGAGATTTTCAAAAAACAAGGCAGAACGCTTTGCCAAAACCGTAACATCTGCCAGCGTGGCTGTCCTTACGGCGGCTATTTTAGCGCCAATTCGACATTAATCCCCTGGGCTATGAAAACTGGCAATTTTACTTTGGAACCCCATTCCGTCGTGCATTCTATCATTTTTGATGAAAAAGAAAACAGGGCAACTGGCGTGCGAGTCATTAATGCCGAGACGAAAGAGACGACTGAATATTTTGCTAAAATAATCTTCTTGAACGCGGCTACGCTGAACTCCAACTTAGTTTTGCTGAACTCAAAATCTGACCGATTCCCCAATGGACTGGGCAACGACAACGGGCTTTTGGGCAAATACGTGGCGTTCCACAATTACAGGGCGAAAATTTGGGGAGACCATGAAGGTCACCAGGATTTCAAGACCGAAGGGAGGCGGGTGATGGGTGCTTATATTCCTCGCTTCCGCAACGTTTACAATCAGGAAACCGATTTCCTTAGAGGGTACGCTTCCACTTTTCAGGCCATGCGCTATCCAGAGGTGAACGATAAAGGGTTTGGGAAGGAATTGGCGGACAATTTACTTAGCAGCAATGGCTACGGTGGATGGAGCGTAGGCTCAGGCATGATGGGCGAAACCATTCCGAAGGAAACCAACTTCGTGAAATTGGACGATGTGAATATAGATGCCTGGGGGATCCCTCAACTCCGCATCAATGTCGTGCATGACGACAACGACGAGAAAATGATCAAGGACTTCTTCGAGCAGTTCACTTTAATGTTTGAAAAGGCTGGATTCACCAATATTCAGACTAGGGACACCGAACAATCGCCCGGTTTGGACATCCACGAAATGGGCGGGGTGCGCATGGGGCATGACCCAAAAACTTCGCTTTTGAACAAATGGAACCAGCTCCATGCCTGCCCGAACGTGTATGTTACTGATGGTGCTTGCATGACATCGACTTCTACCCAGAACCCGTCACTGACTTTTATGGCTTTAACAGCTCGGGCAGCGAACCATGCTATTGATGAATTGAAAAAAGCAGGTTGAACAACCAAATTTTATACTGCAAATTGTGCAAAAATAGGCCCTTGATCCAATATTGAAAATAATGTTTCCGTGTATTACAGCGTGCTACAAATGAAATATTTACATCCTGCAAAATTAAATTTGTAAAATTGGCTGCTTTCATTGACGGCTGCATATTTGTTGTTACCTTCGCATCGAAACCTTTTTTTTCACCATAAAACATTATTTTCTATGAGCAAGTTTGATGAAATGATGGTTAAGTACCAGGATGCGCTAAAAGGAGTTAGCAAAAGTGCTGTCAATGCAGAACAGCTAACAAAAGTTGCAAAAGGACTTGGCCCTTCTATCTACCTGAGAGATGCTTCAATGGTCTCTTGCTCTGACCCAAAAGAGTTGGACAGGGTTAAAACCAATTTCCTAACCAAAAAGCTTGGGATGACGGATGACGCTGCTATGGACACTGCAATCAAAGCCGTTTGTGCAGAGTACAATTCCAACCAAAAGCTAAGGGCAGTATTTTACTACATGCTTCTTCAGAAGCTTGGAAAGTCACTGTAAACACTTAGAAACATTTAAATGGATGGCTTGGAAACTACAGTTTCCAAGCCATTTCTTATTGGCTGTTTTCAGAACTTAATGATGCGGAGACCATGCCGACCGGCTAGAAATCGCCGGATAATTCGTTTAACCTCTGGGTTGCTGTCAAATGGTTCAATTGCTTCCATCAACCCCTCAAAATCATTGGCATCCACTTCGCTCATATTGACGAAGCCGTAGCCCTTGTACTCTCCGCCTTTTACCAAAACCACGGCATTCTCCTCAGGCGTTCTTCCTTTATCAATCAAGAAGAAATCTTGTTCCAGCAAACTCTCGTCAAGAGCCAAAAGCGCAGCTTGTGCGCGTTCATTGTAACCCATGGGTGGCTCTTCTCCAATGCAAGCACCGAAACATTGTTTTATATGGTAATCAAAACAAGGGCCACTCCTGTCTTCTAGGTGGCAGTGACGCAGGCAGAGGTTGAAGCGTTTTTGGGCGCCCTTTAACCACCCTTTAGCATGGGCGAGGTCCTGATAGGCCGAAATGATTTGTAGGTTTTTACGAGTCTTCAGGGTTGGCTTTGCGACATCAAAGCAGAGATATCCAGCTTGGTTTTCAAAATAATGGATAACAAAAGGGTATTCTCGGACTTTTTGTGCACGGTTGATGGGAGGCCGCAACTTTTTTATCTCGTGCGATTCTTTGAGCAGCGCCACCAACTCGCTGCCCATCACTTCCCAAGAGACATCATCCACTTGCGCCTGCAACTTGGCCGCTTTTTCAGTTTGGTTGGAAAAATGCTCTGCAATCCGTTTCTTGATATTCAAGCTTTTACCCACATACACCACATCGCCAGGTTCATTGTGAAAATAGTAAACCCCACAAGCTTCGGGCAGGCTGTGCATTTTTTCAAGGCTAAAGTTCTTGGGCAATTTGGACTCTTTGACCCCAAGGTTGACCATCTGCCGGATTTCTTTGGTGGCCGTGCCTGACTGTGAAAGGATGCGCTCAAACAAATCAACCGTGGCGATGGTATCGCCCATGGCCCGGTGTCGGTCGCCCGCTGTCAAGCCCATTGATACAATCAAATTGCCAAGGCTATAGCTGCGATACCCAGGGAAAACCTTTCTTGCCAATCGTACGGTGCAAAGCTGCCGACGGGTATAAGTGAACCCCAACCGTCTAAATTCTTCTTGAATAAAACTATAATCGAAACGAACGTTGTGGGCGACAAAA
>JAHEAS010000544.1:0-2282 GCA_024642645.1 Saprospirales bacterium
CCATCCCCATTTTCCCTACTTTTGCCCAAACAAACCTTCAAAATGCAACCCAACCCAACAATAAGAGAAATCACCACCTTGGTCTCCCAGCTTTCCGAAACTGACCAAGCGGCGCTGCTTAAAGCGCTGAAAGCACAGGTGCTGCTCCTGCAAACCCGCCGCCTCGACCAATCCGTGAAGCCGAACCAAGTGGAGATGGAACAAATAGTGGAAGTGGTTCGCAAAGTCCGCCAAATCCGCCCCGATGCAGCCGCTTGAAATCGTTTTTGATAGCTGTTGCAGTTTGACTACACGCACCGTGGCTCAGTAAAAACAACCCAACTGAGTATTTGCCGATGTTTTTAATTTCCACAAAAACAACGACTTTTGTAACCTAAACTTTTTGAAATGAGGACTACAAGCATCGTCATCAACGACCAACTTATTCAAACGGCTTTGAACCTGAGCGGCTTGAAGACCAAGAAGGAAGTGGTCGAAAAAGCATTGGAACTTTTGATTCAAATGGTGAACCAAGAGGGTATCCGCACCCTGCGAGGCAAGGTGAAGTGGGAGGGAGACCTTGACCAAATGCGGGCCGACGCATGACTATCGTGGACTCGACCGTTTGGATTGACTACTTCAATGGCGTCATATCCCCCAAAACCGACTTGCTTGACCGCAAGTTGACAACGGAGCGCGTTGGAATTGGCGATATAATTCTTTCGGAAGTATTGCGTGGCTTCAAGGATGACAAAGGCTTTGAAAAAGCAAAGAACTTTCTGCTATCACTGCCATGCTTCGACTTATGTGGAAAGGCCATTGCGTTGAAAAGTGCGGAGAACTATCGCCTCTTGAGAAAACAGGGCATCACTGTAAGGAAGACAGTTGACGTAATTATCGGCACGTTTTGCATTGAAAATGATTTGCCACTTCTGCACAATGACCGTGATTTTGACGCAATGGAAAAACACTTGGGATTGAAAGTGGCTTGAAAAACGAACTCCCTTATTTTCCGAACTTTTGCCCAAACAAACATCAAAATGGAACCCACCACCCAGCCCAATATCATCATCTACAACACCGCCGACGGCAAGGCGTCCGTGTCCTTGCTGGCCAAGGACGGGCAGGTTTGGATGAACCAAAACCAGTTGGCGGAACTTTTTGACACCTCTGTGCCAAACATCAATATCCACATCTCCAATATACTGAAAGACAAGGAGTTAGATGCAGATTCAGTTATTAAGGATTACTTAATAACTGCCTCGGATGGCAAGGAATACGAAGGAGGGGGAAGCATTGGGGAGGATAAGTCGAGGGGCTGATAATTAGCCAACCTTTTTATTATAACTTGCTGTCTATCTTCAAAATTAAACCACTAAAATATTTGTCATGAAAAACCGCTTTCGGATTTCTCTTTTGCTTTTACTGCAATTTGGAGCTGGTAGTGCATTTTCTCAGTTGTCGTTTGGAGCAAAAATTACTGCCAACCATAACTGGCAGAAATACGATGAGGGCACCAATGCCGCCAATAATGACCTGAGTGTTTGGGGCATGGGCACTTCGGTGTCGGCAATGTATAGCGTAGGTAGCCACTTTGCCGTTGGCGTTGAACCCGGACTGGTACAGCGTGGCACCAAATGTTTACCAGGCTATATTCTACCTTATCCCGGTGATGCCAAAATCGTTTGTAATTTTATTGAAATGCCCATCGTTGCACAAATAAATTGGAAGACATGGCAGGACAGAATATTGTTTTTTGGCAAAATCGGAGGCGGTGTGTCGAGGGCCGTAGGAGGCTACAAGGAAATTTCGTCATGGAACCCAGAAGTCCCGGTCAAACGAAGCGGGTTGGTAATTAAGGATGAGAATTGGATTCGCAAATGGGAGAAAGGCCTTCAAGGGAGTATTGGGGTAGGCGTGAAAGCAGGGACAGGATATATCAACCTTGAAACCCGATATTACCATGCACTGAATGATTTTTCAAAAAATGCCACTTCCAAGAATCGAAGCCTCGGCTATTCACTTGGGTACCTAGTTTTTTTATAGACTGTTTCACATCAATAAAGTACGTCTCAGGCACATCCTAGCAGCCCATTTAACCTGATAATCAGTAAATTAAGTGTCGTATAATCGTCGTGACTGCCAGTCAAGCCAACACTTCCCCAGCATTCCGCTCCATCACTGCAAAAAAAATCCCGGGCCCAACTCTCAGTCAGGCCCGGGACGGCGCAGTTTCCCAATTGGGGAGCCGCTGATTACTTCCGGGTAGCCGTGAGGTCACAAATCGAAGTTGCACCTGCCAC
>JAHEAS010000544.1:2292-3439 GCA_024642645.1 Saprospirales bacterium
CTGGCCATCGCAGCCCGAATTAAACTCTCCCCATTTCCCCCTACTTTTGCCCAAACAAACATCAAAATGGAGCCCTCCAACCCAATCCAATATCATCATCTACAACACCGCCGACGGCAGGGCTTCCGTGTCGCTGTACGCCAAAGACGGGCAGGTTTGGATGAACCAAAACCAGCTTGCTGAACTTTTTGACACCTCCAAGCAAAACATCGGTCAGCACATTGCTAATATATTGGAAGAGAGGGAGTTGGATGAAAATTCAGTTGTAAAGAAATTCTTTACAACTGCTTCTACCATCCCCATCAAAAAAAAATCCCGGGCCCAACTCTCAGTCAGGCCCGGGACGGCGCAGTTTCCCAATTGGGGAGCCGCTGATTACTTCCGGGTAGCCGTGAGGTCACAAATCGAAGTTGCACCTGCCACGGTATAGGTTTCCTTTATGGTGAATTTGTCTTTATCCAATGACGCATCCACCGCATAAGTAATTCCTGAATCCGTACCGCTTTCGGTGATGGTACAATTGGTCGGTGTGAGCGGGTCATAGGTAGTAGTGCTTGTGGCAGTCTCATACTCAATGACGATAGCATCAGCACCGCTGGCGACGATGGTCACGGTAACAGTTTCGGTCGTGCCATCGCAGACAATGGAGCCCTCGTAAGTACCTACCCAATCAGCTTGGGTGCAGGTGGGCGTGGAATCTTTGTCCTTTTTGCAGGCAGCAAAAGCCACGACCAACAAGGAGAAAAGGGATAGTTTCAATAAATTCATGTTCGTTGATTTAATAATTATGAAGTGTAAAGAGCGGCTAAGGTAGGGGAAAATGCCTTACGTAAAAGTTGTGGCCAGTTTGCGGCGGACCATTGTGCTCAGCCGTGCCGTAGTTCAACCTAATCGCTATCTCCTAGTTGGGTCAGGTTACAGTTTTCTCTATCATCCTGCTTTAAATGTCACCATTTTCTTCAGATAGTTTTTGAAGCTAAGACCGTGTTCGGAATTTAGCTTCCGGCGAAAAACAGCTCCTTTTTAGATGATATTTCGTTGAAAAATTGGTCACGTAGCTAGGCTATGCTCCCAATTTCCCGCCTCATTTACCCCTTTGGGGTCTCATCAAAAAATCAACAATTTTTCACTCGAAACCCAAATTCCG
>JAHEAS010000545.1 GCA_024642645.1 Saprospirales bacterium
CCCGTGTGGTACAATACCTGGGACCCTTATCCCTATCACGTCTGGCATACCCGTACTATCGTTTACACCCGCCACTATTGCGTAGCGCCCAACTACCGCATCCCCGATGCGCACCATTACTATGGCGCCCGCAGGGTGAGCGCACCGGTCGTGCACCAGCGCACCGAAAGGTATGTAGCACAACATGGCGGCCGTTCCAATTTTGACTACAGCAAGCCCAACAATAACGTTGAAACAACCCGCAGCCGCAGCCTCGACCGTTCGGACAAGCCCGCTGTGGCCAATCGTACCGAAAGGCAACGGGTGCAGAGCCCGACAACTAAGCCGCAATCGGTAAGGCCAGAGCCGACAAAGCCACAGGCCAATAACCGTAACCTTGAGCGTTCACAGCAGCCCTTAACGGCTACGCCGAACACAAAGCAGCGGGAACAAAGCCCAGTGGCAAGGCCACAGGTAGCAAGTCCGCAAGTAACAAGGCCACAGCCGAAGGCGGTAAATCCGTCGGTCAGTAATCGCAGGCAGGAAACCACTCCCAAAAAGCCAAAAGTGGAAAGCAACAACCGCCAAGTAGCTCCTCCCAAGCGGGAAGTGTCGACACGAAACAACAATGCTGTGGGCAATCAAAACCGCAGTACCAAAAGCAGTGCTCAGACACAGGCGCAGGCAAAGGCACCGACTCGAACTAACCAAAAGTCTGCCGCCACTGCTCCTAAAGCGAATCGTACTATAACGAACAGCCGTACGAGCAATGGTTCCAGCAGTAAATCTTCCACGAAGACCACAAGCAGCCAACCACGAAAAGGGAGGGGCTGAAACAGCTATTTGGAGACTTCGACTTCCGAAGCTGTATCACAAGGCTATTGTGCCTTTAGCGCAACAAATAAATGAACACATAGGCACAAAGGCACGGAGGTTTGTTTCGAACACTGTGCCTTTGTGCCGCTGTGCTAACATGTAATTTTTATCCAAGCGGTGAAACTTGAATTATGATACAGCTTCTACATGTTAGTTATTTGCCACCTGCCGCTCCTTTTTGGAGGATGGCATCTGCGTCGGCAAGGAACTTCACTTCTTCCTTTCCTGGTTCGGCGCCACTAGGATAGCCCAGGGAGCCCAGAGCATTGAGGTTGAAACGCTGCCCGGCCGCATCGGGCTCGACATAGAACAACCAGATGGTCGGATAGCCGCTTACTTGAAACGCCTGTTGGAGGCCGGCGTTTTGCTGCGCCAGTTCCTGCGGCAATTGCTTACGGCGAGGGAAGTCAAGCTCCAACAAGACCACGTTTTTCTTTGCCCATTCCACAAAAGCGGGCTTGGCAAATACGTTAGCTTGCAGGCGGTGACACCAGCCGCACCAGTCGCTGCCTGTGAAGAAGCCGAAGATGGGCTTTTTGGTTGCTTCGGAAACGGACCTTGCCTTGGCCAAATCAGTGTGCCATTCCAAGCCGTTGGCTGGAGCTGGTTCTGTCTGGGCCGTGCAGGAGAATTGGGTGGCCACTATCAGCATGGCGACAAACATGAGTACAGATTTCATTGTCAATATGTTAAGCATGAAAAAGTGGCAAAGTTATTCGGCTTTATGTTCCTTGGCCGAATTTTAACGCAACCTTAGTACTGTGTGTGTCAAATAACACCGCTGGAGGCCGGTCTCCCGACCGAAACCAGCGGAGATAACCGTCGAGCAGGGTCTTTGCAGTAATTCTATCCAGCATCCCACACCTATTACTCTGCGCCATTAGGTTTTGTGCAAATCAACCTTATCGACCCTGCATGGCATTTGCACAAAACCTATTAGCGCGTACTGTAGATACCTCCCCTTATTTTATCTTCGCTGCTCCTGCACATAAAATCTGAACATGAACCAACTATACACCGGAGACGCCTTAAAAGAGGCACCTTATGCTTTCCAGGGAAATGAAACCCATGACGCTTTTGAACTGCCCACATTTATCCCTGACCCACAACTGGTGAAAGCCATTCAAATGTCCTTGAAGCTGGGGTGGCCGCTGCTAGTGACGGGTGAGAAATTCAGACGGGACATGGTTGCTAAGGCCATTGCCTTCGAATTGTTCGGCGCCGAGTTCCCAGACAATATTATGAAGTGGTCACTCATGAAAAAAGAATCATTTCGAAAAGGCGTCTATACCTATGACCATTCGGCCAAGAAACGAGACCTTGAATACCACCAGCTGGACCCCAAAAACAATCCGCTAAAGCCTGCCGATTTTTACCTGAACACTGGTGCCGTATTGGCGACCATCCAGCAGTATGAAAAATCCGATAGCTGGCCGCCACCAGTGCTTGAAATCTGCCATTTGCAGGAGGCCGATGAAAATTTTATTGCCGACATGATGGATTTCCTGCTCATGGAAAGAGCGATTTACATCCCGGAGACGGACTATCGTTTAGCCCGAAAACTGTATAGATTTCCCATCATAATTCTGACTGCTGAACCGGGGTATCAATTACCCAACAACTATGATGGCGTCATTTACGCCTACGAGATGCCATTCCCCCGCCAAGACGAATTCCTAAAAGAGTTGCTGGGATACTACGGCTATTACCTCATCCCACCCAAACCGGATGCAGATGGCAATACGGATTTTTCCAAAGCAGTTCGCTTGAAAGACCGCAGCGATTTCCCGCAGCTACAAACCATGATTGGGAAATTGGTGGACCTGTTCTACCTCATCAAAGACAGCAGGCTGCTCCGCAAAGGCGACGGCCAACTGCCAATGACCGTACTGGAACTGA
The DNA here is from genome assembly GCA_024642645.1 of Saprospirales bacterium. Classification (GTDB taxonomy): domain Bacteria; phylum Bacteroidota; class Bacteroidia; order Chitinophagales; family Saprospiraceae; genus UBA6168. The sequence goes on from JAHEAS010000545.1 coordinate 2,755, forward strand.
AGGATGCCATCGCCCTTAAAATCCGGGAAGTAACCATTGAGGGCCAGTCCATTGAAGCCTTCACGAACAGCATCGAAGCGCTTCTCGAATCACAAAGGCAGTTAGCTGCATCCTTCGACTTGGGTGACTCCGTTGAAATCATCCGGGATGCCATTACCCAAGGAAAAATGAACGATGCCACCAAGAGCCTCGAACTCATTCAGGGGAAGTTTTCCAATGACCTCAAAAACGAGGCCCTGCAATTGATTTCCAGGCACAACGAATTGTCAAATATCGAAATGATGGGTATCGAGAGCCCCTTGATTCTGTACCCCCAAAAGAACAAGCTGTCGTTCGATTTGCTCCAATTTTTGGACAAGGTTTCATGACCAGATCTTAGCACGAGGAGCTGAATCATTCCAGGGTAAACAAACTAAATCCCTTTATATTCTGCCCCTCCTAGCCACTATCCCAATGGTGCTGTGTGCTCCCTTCTGTATGTCGCTTTTGGCATTGTGTAGCCACCCGTTATCGCCTCGCTTCACGTCACGTTTGCACGTCTTGCGTGGATGGGTCTCCTGCTGCGATGACAAAAGTGCCGACAACTGTGGCGTAAAAGGTGAAGAAAATTAATTTCCACTGTGAGTTCAATCACCTTTGACACCAGCATTAAAGGCTATCTTTCGCCTCAGATATCGACAGG
>JAHEAS010000546.1 GCA_024642645.1 Saprospirales bacterium
TATGTTGAAACGATTTCAGCTTTTGGTGCTTCAACTACTTTTGCCGTTTTCCAATTTTTTCCTTTGAAATCAGCGTTGGCCCACCCTTTCTTTTCCAACCTAGCATCAATCGTTTCTCCATGATAAATCTCTGAATCGAGAATGCTTCCAGTCGAATAATTCCAGGAGCCATCAGAAATTACCGTTTCATGTGAGCCATCATCATATTCAATGTCTAGTTGAAAAAGTAGCGAAAGGTCTTTCCCATAAGTTTCTCGTTTGTCACCCCAAGCCAGATAACTGCGATACCAACCGCTGCCGAGGGTTATGCCAACAGCATTTTCGCCTGTCTGTACTAGGTTCGTCACATCGTACTCTTGGTATTGGATACGCTTTTGATATGCTGTCCATCCAGGCGTCAGGTAAGCATCACCAATGCGTTGTCCATTAATTTGTGCCTCGTACAGACCACGGGCAGTGATGTACGCAGTGGCCATTTTAATCCGTTTTTTGGCAGAAAATTCTTTGCGAAAAAGTGGAGAAGGCCAATGCAACGAGTCCTCTTTTTGATTGATACCAATCCATGATGCCTTCCAGTTGGAGGCGTTGAACAGACCATTTTGCCAAAAAGCTGGTGCACACCAAGTAGAAACCTGCCCCTTATTGTCCCAAACCCGAACTTGCCAGTAATAGCGAGTGCTTGGTTTAAGTGCTGGGCCACCGTAAGGCACCAAAACCGAGGATTCTGATTTTACCCTGCCACTATCCCAAACTAGTTTTTTGCTCCGTTTCAAGTCGTCGATATCAATCGCTACCCTTACTTGGTAAGCAATCTGCATAATATTTCGACGATCGGCAGCATCAATTATCCAACTCAGACGTGGCTTCACCTCATCCAAACCAATGGGGTTGGTACGGTTTTCTGTTTTTGGATTCTTTATTGAAAGTTGTGCAAATGCGGCAACTGCTAAGATGCTGAGCACGAATGAGCTTACGAGTTGTTTTTTCATTCTGGAAAATTTCGGGCAAGATAATGGTGAGTAACATAATTCCAGCATTTTATTAAACTGAATAAATTAGGATAAGGAATACCAAACATATTGAGAACCCAATGGCAGTTTTAGTAAAACAGCTAAACAAAGCCGAAAAGAGAAAACTGGTGTGACAACAATTGAATTTAGGTAGGTACCCCTTTCCTAGTTTGAGTCAATGTTAAATTGCCATGGAGGACTGTGAAGAAGTTTTTAGGGTATTTCCCGGCAAAAAACCATAGCTTTGTGGCGAAAATAATTCAATGAGTCATGGCACTGAATGTACCTAATCCGTTGCAAGTAATTGCTAAAAAACTGCCCAAACCAATGCGTAACAAGTATTTCTTGTCCATTGCGATATTTGCGGCAGTCATGATTTTCTTTGACAAACACGACTTGCTTACCCAATGGAAATTGCGTGGGTCTGTCAAGCGATTAGAGCATGACAAAGGCTACTATGAGCAACGAATTGAACAAGCCAAACTCGACCAAGACAATATAAATAACAACAAAGAACAATTCGCCCGGGAAAAGTACCACATGCACAAATCGGGCGAAGACGTTTTTATCGTTCAAGAAAAATAATCGGAGTTGGGCTTCTCCCAATTTCACAATCAATTCTTAAACTCCCAACTTTATTCATGTCCGTTTTAGTAAACAAAAACTCCCGCATCATTGTCCAGGGTTTCACTGGAAAAGAAGGCACCTTCCACGCCACTCAAATGATTGAATACGGAACCAACTTAGTCGGCGGCGTTACGCCAGGCAAAGGCGGCACTAATCACCTCGACAAGCCAGTATATAATACTGTGGCCGATGCAGTAAAACTAGCAAAAGCAGATGTTTCTGTCATTTTTGTGCCACCACCTTTTGCTGCCGATGCTATCATGGAAGCTGCTGATGCTGGTATCAAAGTTATCATCTGCATAACAGAGGGCATTCCCGTACAGGACATGGTGAAGGTAAAAGCCTATCTTGAAGACAAACCGGAATGCAGGCTCGTTGGACCAAACTGCCCAGGTGTAATTACACCCGGTGAAGCAAAATGTGGAATTATGCCAGGCTTTATTCACCGGGCAGGCCGCATTGGCATCGTCAGCAGGTCTGGCACCTTGACTTACGAGGCTGTTGACCAAGTGACAAAAGCTGGGATGGGCCAATCGACTTGTATAGGAATCGGTGGTGACCCAATCGTAGGAACGACTACCAAAGATGCTGTACAACTGCTGATGAACGACCCAGAGACAGACGGTATCATTATGATTGGTGAAATTGGTGGAGGAATGGAAGCTGAAGCTGCCCATTATATACAACAACATGGTACGAAGCCTGTTGTCGGGTTCATTGCCGGGCAAACAGCTCCCAAAGGACGCAAAATGGGACATGCTGGCGCCATCATTGGAGGAGCTGACGATACTGCTGAAGCCAAGATGAAAATCATGGCAGAATGTGGTATCCATGTTGTAAAATCACCTGCTGCTATTGGTGAGACCATGAGAAAAGCAATGGCTGGAGAACTTTGATTTTCCTGTTTTTGATTATAAAAAACCTGCCTTGACACGCTCAAAGGCAGGTTTTTTTATTAAAAGGCTTCAAGAAATCAGTCAATTACCGCCTAGGTGCTGAGACAACCCGAACAGAATTAAAAAAATTTTAAATTCAAATATTTTCCCATTCAACTGATTTCAAATTAATTAGACATTCTATTTTTTTATCATTCAAAATATACCCTGCCTATTGAGTTCTTTACACCTCAAACAGGCAACGTTTTTGCCTAATGTGTTGAAGAAGAAAAGAAATAAAGGCTCCATCAGAAAAGGTCAAATCAAATAGTTGAAGTCAAAAAAATCTATCTAAAAGGACTTCAATTTTGAATCATACTCAAGAAAACTGCTTCCTTCTTTTCAAATCCTATTTTTCTGTACTTCCATTGATTTAAAAAAAGGCTTTCCGACAAGTTAAAGTTTGCATGTTCGACGTAGTTCTTATTGTGAACTGGTTATGAACTTTTATGGCGAATATTTCATCGAAATGTTCTTCATAATTTGTTCAGACACCTGCTGACAAAACTAGGCTATCCACTCATGCAAGCCAAAGGCTTGATTTTTTTCACACTCCAATTCTTTAACTTAAATCCAATCCCATGGTGAATCCGGCAGTTACTCCGGCATTCAGGAGGCAACTTTTTGCATTTTTGTTAGCCTTCTGCACATTTAGCGTTATTGCATTTGCCCAACCGACCCCAGTAATTACTGGCCAATCGGTAGCATGCCAAAACAATGCATATTCTTATTCAACCGCCTTTACCGCTGGCCATTCTTGGGCATGGACGGTCTCCCCTGGTGGTGTCATCACACAAAATCTCGGCAACACTATCGAAGTGATGTGGTATGGACCTCAAAACAGCACACAGGCCAT
>JAHEAS010000547.1:0-716 GCA_024642645.1 Saprospirales bacterium
GCTGTTGGAAGGACTGGAAAGTCACTGGTCGTACCTCGGCAACACGCCCTTTGTGCGCTACAACAAATTGCCTTGGGGTGATTACGTCCTTCGGGTAAAAGGCTCGGACAGCAAGGGCAACTGGAGCGAAACCGAACTTGTTATTCCCATCACGGTGCAACCGTTTTTCTACCAGACTTGGTGGTTTTACCTATTGGCACTCGGGCTGGTGGGAGGGGTTGGCTACCTCATTGCCCGCTACCGGCACCAGCGCCAACTAGAGATGGAACGCATGCGCACCCGCATTGCCAGCGACCTGCACGACGAGGTCGGTTCGATGCTTTCCGGGTTGTCCATGCAAGCGGAACTGCTCGAAATGAACGCCACGGAAAAAGACCGCCCCCGCATTGAACATATCGGTGACATCAGCCGGTCGGCGGTGTCCAAGATGCGGGACTTAGTGTGGAGCATTGACAGCCGCCGGGACAAAGTGGAAAACCTGCTTGAACGGATGCAGGAGCAGGCCACCGACCTGCTGCAGCCCAACGATATTTCCTGCCATTTTGAACTCGGCGACCTGCCGTTGGGAAAAAAACTGCCTGTGGACGTTCGCCAGCACCTGTTCCTGATTTTCAAGGAGGCGTTGAACAACGTGTCCCGCCACAGCAATGCCACGGAGGTGACAGTGCGCTTTGGCAATTTTGATGGGCGCTTTGAAATGAGCATCCATGACAATG
>JAHEAS010000547.1:726-3413 GCA_024642645.1 Saprospirales bacterium
ACCGCAAAAAGACAAGGTATCCACAGGGCTTGGTCTATCGAACATGGAGCTGCGGGCGGGTAAAATCGGAGCGAAAATGGAAGTAGAGCGAGCCAATGGCTTCACCATAAGACTCACCATGAAGAGCGTTTAGCATCACATCAAGATGTGATACCCCAGCATTTTTTTTCGCCCTACCTTTGCTATATGTTTATTAAATAATTCAAGTTGCGGATAATTTAAGACTTGACATGGTTGATGGAGATTATGAGATTGATAAGGGTTAATTTTACCCCCAAGCTGCTAAATATCAACCTTTATCAACTAAATCAACCCTTATCAATCAGCATCCGCAACTTAGGTTAAATAGCCATAGACCAATGAAAAACTTCCTTTTCCTCACGGTTCTTTTGTGCGCCACAGCTTTCAGCAACCTGCAGGCTCAATCCGCCTCAAACGAAGCTGACATGCAGACATTTGCCCGTAAGTTCATGGCTGCCTACAACCAAGGCGACCACACCGCCCTGCAAAAAATGTACATGGCCGATGCCGTTCGGATTGACCAAACAGGCAAAGAAATCAAAGGTGCTGACAACATCGCCGCCTATTTTGCAGACCAATTCAGGCTCAACAATGCCACGCTGTTGCTCAAACAAATGGAGGTTGTATGGTCGGATTATCAACATGCTTTTCTGTCGAAAGGCACTTACGAAGTGTACGGCACCACCAATGTTTACGACATAAAAGTTCATGCTACGGGTGCTTATGAAAACACGATGCTGAAACAAAACGGCGAATGGAAAATAGCCAAATCCGTACTAAGCCCGCTCGTCAAAACGCTTGTCTATCACCAGGTTAAAGACTTTACAGAATGGAAATGGGGCTTTGAAGCAGCACTTCCCATGCGTTTGGCCGCTGGTGAACGAGGCTCCGAATATGGCACACTGAACGGCGACCCGAACACCGTGTATGTCATCAGCGAATGGACATCCGTAGAGGCCGCCCAATCATTTTTTGCCAACCCGGAATTGGAGAAGGCCATGCAAGCGGCGGGGGTGACCGAAAAACCTACTATTATGATTTTTGACAGGAAATAGGGAATGGCTTGGATTTCGGATTTTCACCTAAAGCTATAAGTTCTCCAACTCACTAATATTATTGCAGATATAATATGGTCTAAGACCTAGATGGGAAAAAGTATGGACCTCGAAATTTTAACTCCTAATTACGCCATCTAATGCCCATAGATATACATGTGAATTAACAATGAGCCTCAGGCTATTTATTTTATTAATCATTAAAATCTTCACTAATGAAAAAGCTTAATTATTTTACCATGATTGCTCTATTATCAGTGGTAATCTTGGCTTCATGTGCTAAGGACAACAAGGAAGTCGCCCAACAAGTGGTATCAACAGAAGTGCTCAACAAGATTTCAGCACTTGGTTTTGGCAGTAAAGAAGTTCAGGTCCTTGACGAAGGCTATCTTGTAGAAGGAGATATTATGCTGACACCTGCCGATTTGGAAAGAGCACCTGAAAGCACATTGCTGCGTATCGCTGAAACCGAACAATATCACACTTTTGAATTGGTGACCGCACCTCGGGCCATTACAATAAAGACCCAAGGAAACTTCAACTCCAATTCATCAGATGCGATTGACAATGCCATTGACCGGTACAATGCTGAAAACCTGGATTTGACTTTCGTAAGGTTAAGCCATGGCAAGGCCGACATTGTATTCAAACTGACAAATTCTGGAAATTTCATTGCATACGCAGGTTTTCCAAGCGGTGGAGAACCTTATGACCAAGTCGTGTTCAACAAGCAGTACAAAGACGCAAACAACGAGTTTCTGACCTCTGTATTTGCCCACGAAATTGGGCATTGCATCGGCTTCCGGCATACGGATTATATGGACCGCAGCTTTAGCTGTGGCGGTTACTACTCTAACGAAGGGGAAGACACCTATGGCATTGGGGCAGTTCTTATCCCAGGAACCCCTTCTGACCCAGAAGAAGAATCTTGGATGCTATCTTGCTCCGCAGGCAACGACCGCCCATTCACCACAAACGATATTATCGCATTGAACTACCTTTATTGATTATATTCAGAAACAGTAGGATAAACTTCTACTAAAAATAGCTAGATAAAGGATTAGTCGCCCAATATCTAGCTATTTTTTAGCCTTTTCAGTTGACTTCTACATCACATTAAGATGTACTCATAGTATTTTTCACTAGCATAGTTCACCGTGCTAGACCGCTTGGGAAGGGTGACATGCAGCATGAACAGAACACTGCAGTTTGACCTTTCAAGTGAACAACTGCTGCGGGCGATTACTTCTTGTGGGTGGTTTCCGGCACAGGGACTTTGACAAAGAAATTAGTATTGTCTAAATAAGAAGCTGGCATGAAAACAACCAGCTGCAGCAGTTTCCTTGTGCAGCCCTTTTCATTTGCAGGATATCACGTCAAGATGTGATGCCAAGTCATTTTTTATACTTATAATTGCACCCTAACAAAAATTCAAAATGAAAACAATCTTACAACCACTTCTTCCTGCCCCTCTTCAATACCCAACCCAAACAATTTTGCTGGCGACAAGAGATAAAGCATTTTCATAGCCAACACTAGGAGAGAAGAGGGCATTGATGCTACAGTTCGAAGGATTGAGGCAATGTTTAAAACATTAAAATATTAGCATCA
>JAHEAS010000548.1 GCA_024642645.1 Saprospirales bacterium
TTTTTCAATAAAGAAAGGCTCATAGGCCAGGAATTCAGCTTTGATAAAATAACTGCCCTGTTTTGTGTCCAATGAGAAACTTCCCGATTCGTCGGTGATAGTGCCGTCCACGAGCAGGCTGTCTGCTGCTGAAAAAAGACTAATCGTGGCATAGGGCAAAGAAGCACCACTTTGGTCGTCGATGACCTTGCCATTTATCTGAGCTTGTAAGGTGAAAAAGGTGATGGTGAAATAAAAAAGTAGGGATGCTCTCATGTATAATCTGGATGATGGAAATTAGTTGTGGGCAAACTATTTTGCTAAAACAAGGCCCATTTGTTGAATATCAATGAGAAAACAGCCTTTAAGAGAAATTGTTACCTACTAGTAGCTGAAACGGGAAATTGTGGCGATGAAAAAACAGAAAAGCTGGTTGAGAAAAAAAGCACTGTGAACCAATAAGCCGGATTCTGTACGCCCGACCGAAATCAGGGCTCCATCATTTATCTGGGACCGCCTTCACAGACGGCCTCTAGCTGCCTACCCCCCGGCTCGGGCGAGCAGCCCTTCCATCCCGACGCAAGCGTCGGGACATCACCGGTGTACATGACATTTCAACCCGCAAGGTTTATCCACCTTCCCGGTTGCCCGGGAACGTCGTGCGCTCTTACCGCACGTTTTCACCCTTACCTTCCTTTCGGATGGCGGTTATTTTCTGCGACACTTTCTGGCCCCCGGCCTTCGCCGGAGTCCCACCCGTTAGGTGGTACGGTACTCTACGTTGTCCGGACTTTCCTCCCCGCATCCATTTGGGATGCAAGGCGATGGAGTAGTCCACAGTGCCGGGCAAAGATAGTTTAATCTTGCTCCTCGCTTAATTTCCGCAAGAACTGTTTCCAACTGACAAAGGCACGGGCAATGGTGCGGTCTTGCACCCGGTCGTACCAGCCGATGGTCACGGAGGTCACCTTGTGCTCCGGTTCATTGCCAAAGGGCTGGTGAACGAAGGTGATGCCTTTTTTGGCGGGAATGATGATGGCAGTGAACTTATTATCAAGGGTAGTGGTGATGCGGAGGTTTTCCACGTCAATATCCTCCACTGGTAGGTAATATTTGCTTCCACCGAATACGGAATCACGCTCAACGGTTTTACGCAGCTCAGGTATTTCGAGTATCCGATTGTCTTGACCTATGGGCAAAATAGTGGAGAAGGACTTACGGTAGGTGACACCGTTGAGTGAATCGGGGTAAGTGGACGGCAACTGCATGGTGAGCAGGTCGTTCAGTGCCCATTTCAGGTCTTCCAAACTGGCGTCGGTCGAGGGAACATTAGGTTGCCTAATTTGAGAATGACAGCCAAAAGCAAATAGTAGCAAGAAACATACGGGGATAAACCTCATGGTCGAAATTTTAGTTTTTGCAAAAATAACCGAAACTATGCCGTCTTTCGAGCACTGAACAAAACGATTAGGAAACCTATATCGACTGGACAGGTATTTTTGTTTGAGAACACTGGGAGCAAAGATTATCAATATGTCAAGAAAAGGGAGAAAAACGTGACAATTCCTTAATGCCCCGTCTGAACGTAACAAACGAAATACAGCAATAAATGCCTACGGACCTTTCTTTGTCCTTTATAATAAGCGTATTGAGAAAACTGAATCCAATTCCATTTAGCTGGCAGGAACGCTATCAGCAGTATAGTTTACAGCGCCCTGTACTGTCCAAGGTACTTCTGGGCACAATGATAGCTGCCATCCTATCTTTTGTCACACTTTCCATATTGGTCATTTTATTGTTTCTGGGCAAACTTGGGCAGCTACCCACAACTGCAGCCTTGAAAATCATTGAACACAACCTTGCTTCGGAGGTCTATTCGGCAGACGGTGTCCTGCTGGGCCGCTACTACATCGAAAACAGGTTGCCTGCCAAGCTAGAGGAAATACCGGATTGCCTGAAAAATGCCCTGGTTGCTGCCGAAGATGTTCGATTTTACGAGCATCACGGCGTTGACTACCGAGCATTGGGGCGGGTTTTCTTCAAAAGCATCCTCATGCAAGAGGATGAATCTGGCGGAGGCAGCACCATCACCCAACAATTGGCGAAGAACCTCTTTCATCGTCAAAGCTTTTGGTTTTTCAGCCTACCAATCAACAAGGCCCGGGAAATGATTATCGCATCTCGGCTCGAAAAAGTCTATTCCAAGGAAGAAATATTGGCACTGTACCTGAACACCATTCCTTTCAGCGGGAATGTTTTTGGGATAAAAACTGCGACCAACCGCTTTTTCAACATTACGCCAGATAAATTGAAGCCAGAACAAGCTGCCGTTTTGGTGGGCATGTTAAAAGCCACGACCGCCTATCACCCCTTGAGAAATCCTGAACGCTCACTTGGCAGGCGGAATACGGTACTGGGCAGGATGGAAAAAAACGGATTTTTGACCAAAACCGAATTGGATTCCCTCCAGCAACTCCCCTTGGTGCTCGACTATAAAGTGCGGACGCATAGCGAGGGTGACGGTACTTATTTTCGGGAGCACCTGCGCCTGCATTTGGAAGAAGAACTCAAAAAACACCCTAAACCCGATGGCTCGGCCTACAACATTTACACCGATGGCTTGAAAATATATACCACTATCGACTCAAGGTTGCAAAGGTTTGCAGAGAAGGCAGCGAACGAGGAGATGCGTAAAATCCAGGGTAACTATTTCACGTCCATGAAAAAGGACAAAAGTGCCAAATCCTACGGCTCCGACCAATTACTCAACCAACAGCTCAACCATTCTGACCGGGTACGGGCGATGAAAAACCGTAAAGCCAACAAAGAAGCAATAGCAGAAATGCTCAGTACGCCAGTTCAAATGACCATGCTCGACTGGAAAACGGGCCGGGACATGGACACCCTCCTATCGCCGCTGGACTCCGTGAAATACTACCTTTCTTTGTTGAACACGGGTCTGCTCGTGGCAAATCACCAAAACGGCGACATCCTCGCATGGGTAGGTGGCGTCAATTTCAAATACGCCAAATTTGACCATATAAAATCACGCCGTCAGGTTGGCTCCACCTTTAAGCCCGTGCTGTACGCACAGGCACTTGAAAGCGGCATAGACCCCTGCAAAAACTGGCACGACGAACATATCACCTACGAGGAATTTGACAACTGGGCACCCAAGAACGTGAGCGACAAATACGGTGGCTATTACAATATGGAAGGTGCCCTCAAGCGCTCCATCAACACCATTGCCGTGCAGGTGATTTTGGAACTGAAAGTGGATTCCGTGCGGGCCATGGCAAAACGGATGGGCATCTACTCCCCCATTCCGAAGGAGGCCGGCATCGCACTAGGCGGCGTGGACTTGACCTTGTTTGAAATGGTGAACGCATTTTCGACCATCGCCAACCGGGGCAAGAAACCA
>JAHEAS010000549.1 GCA_024642645.1 Saprospirales bacterium
CATCGTGAAGCAACTCCAAGCACCCTACGAAATGAGCGGCGAGGTGCAGAACCAAGCCGTCGAAAAATTGCCGGACGGCATGGAAACCACATTGCCCGAAGGGCAACTGCAAGGCCGCCAATACATCCTGATGAACGAGTGGGGGCCTTACAATTTTGAGTACCCCAGCATCTGGCTCCGCAATATCGAGGGCAACAAATACACGTTCCTGCTGCTCGGCCCGCCGGAGGGCAATTGGCAGATGGTAAACGGCGAGGGCTGGGCGGGCTTCAACCAGAAAACGGGGAACTTTCCGGCCATGCTCATCGCCACGAAACAGGCTGGGGCGGAGTCGCTGGCTTTCGATTTCGAGTTCATTGGGCAGGAATTCACCGACCAGTTCGGCCATTTCAACAAAAAGGGAAAACACTGGCCATTCGGTTTTGAGCGGTTCGAAAAGAAGCTGGACTGGCAGGTTCGTTGGTACAATTACGACGAGGCGACCAACCCGCTCCAGCATTACGAAGCCTTCAAAAATTTAAAGACAGCTTCGCCAAAGGCGACAAAAAAAGTGGACGACCTCTATTTCGCTTGGTGGGGCAGCCCCGCCGAGGGCGTTGCGGAGGACAAGTTCGCCACCTTCGCTGAGACGGAATTCGAGATGGAGCCGGGCGAGTACGTCATTGAACTGACCAGCGACGATGGGGTGAAGTTGTTTTTGGATGGGAAAAACATCGTTGACCACTGGGATATCCACGAGCCTGCCATGGACGAGGTGCGGGTGAAATTGGGCGGTAAGCACAAGCTGGAACTGGAGCATTTCGAGGGCGGCGGCTTTGCGACGCTGGATTTTCGGTGGCGGAAGGTGAGGGGCTGAAGCTCAAACATACGACCTCTCGTATGTTTGTCCCCAAGCTCATTGACAGACAGGTTTAGTAGTTTTGACGGTATAAAACGATGGTCAAAAGGCGAGAGGATACGACCTCAAAACACTTCCCAAAAGGAAGATGTAGTCTCGGAGCAATTCCTCGCCTTTCTTGTTTCCTTAGAGTCAGAACAGCACTTAAGTCGGCTGAGATGAGCGGAACCAGACAGTTTAAAGGTACGAGATAAGACGAAGAAGAAAGCCATCGCTATTTTTTTCTTTTCACCAACAAAAAATGTTTACCATGGCTGCTTCCATTATCAACTCAAATCTATCTCCGTATTGTCCCCAATATTCAAACTGTGCCGAAAACCTGTGATGGAGGTATCGTTGCCAATTACCGATTTTTTCATCACCACCTCCGTTAGCGCAGCATAATTGCCAATGATGGAGTTGCGTACGATGGATGACTCGATGGTAGCGTTGCTGCCGATAGTCGCATGTGGACCAATGATGGAATTGCTGATTTTGCAGTCCTTACCAATGCTGACAGGATGTATGATGATGGAATTGTCGTACTCAGGCAGGTGGTCGGAAGCATAGCCGTCTTTATCGAGGAGGAGGGCATTGGTCTCCAGTAGGTTCTCTTTTTTGCCGCAGTCATACCAAATGCTCACGTTGCAGGTATCAAAGGTCACCCCCTGTTCGATGAGCCGCATCAGGCCATCGGTGAGGTGGAATTCACCCTCTGTGCGCAGGTTGTTCGAGATATTGTGGTCGAGGGCGTCGAGCAGTTGGTCTACCTGTCGGATTTTGTAGAGGCCAACGAGCGCCAGGTTCGACATTGGGATTTTGGGCTTTTCCACCACCCGTTTCACTTGTTTGTTTTGGTCGAGTTCGACAATACCAAAGCTACTCGGCTCTTGTACTTTTTTGATGGCGAGGCAAGAATTCGGCGATTGAAGCATTGCATCAAAATCCATTTCCAAAATCGTGTCACCAAAATAAATGATCAATTCATCCGCCCCCCGCAGGCAATCCCTTGCCGACCAGATAGCATGGCCTGTGCCAAAACGGTGGTCCTGGCTCACAAATTTCTTGTCCATTTCCGGGTACCGCTGCTCGATGTAGTCCCTGATTTTTTCACCCAAATACCCAATGACGAAAATGAACTCCGACACACCCGCTGCCTGCAATTGGTCAACGATGAACGAAATGATGGGCTTTCCCGCAACCGGGATGAGCGGCTTTGGCTGGGTGTAAGTCAATGGCCGCAGTTGTGTACCGGCACCTGCAACCGGGATAATGGCTTTCATATTAGTGGTATATTGGCTGGGTTTGATTGCTGATTGCAGGGCAAATTTGAGTTTAATAAAAGTAATTACCAAAGTCAATTCAGCGCTGATAGCTGGTCAAGGGCGTTGGATACTTGAGCAAACGGCCAATGTCACAACCAAAACCAGGCGTGTTCGTTTAGCTTTCAATAAAAATTGAAACATGGTCACCATCTGTCGGCCTTCCAAAACCACCATCCAGGGGTTCCTGCAAAATCAAGCAGCCGCTGATTTTTCCTACGCTCACGTGCTTTTTTCCAATCAATCTGAACCAGTCCCAGACTTCGACAACGACCAAAACCGGGTGTTGCTTGGTACCGGCCAAGCTGTTTACGATGCAGCCTGTGAAGCTATCCGCAATTGGCGGATGTTCCCCGGCGGCTGGGCGTGGATTGAGCCGCCGGGAGCGCCCATCCAGACCGGCGAAACGCTGGCAATGGTGGCACGGGTGTTCGGCCTGCACTGGGTCAACGCCTGCCGCATCGTGTACACATTGGACGGCACTGGGCCTGAGCGCCGCTTCGGTTTTGCCTACGGCACGTTGCCAGAACATATCGAGTGCGGCGAGGAGCGGTTCAGTGTGGAATGGCTGCCGGACGACACCGTTTGGTACGACCTCAAAGCCTTCTCGAAGCCCCGACACCCGTTGGTTCGACTTTTCAAGCCTGTGGCTCGGCTGTTGCAGCAGCGGTTTGTCCGTGCTTCGCAACGGGCGATGAAAAGGGGAATTGGGCTATTGGGTAATTAGGTGATTGGGCTATTGGAGCGAGTTTGTTTAATCAATAACCCAAAATCACAATAACGATTTAGCATGGTTCATCAAATTCTGAAATATCGCATCCAAATTGGCGGCCTCGGCTGGCTGGCTTGGATGCTGGCGGTGCGTCCGGCACCACTGGATGTGGCTTGGGGCAGGGGCGTCTTGTTGCTGGCCCCGCTGGTCATCGTGCCAATGGCGATGGACGTTTTGGCACGCACGGCACCGTTTTCTGCTTCGCAAATTTTGGCTAAAATCCTGCGGTGGCAACTGCCCGCAGCGGCATTTTTCGTCGTTGCTTTTTTGTTGCCAAACGGTTGGCTGTCAACGACTTGCGCACTGCCATGGGTGGGCGTCACTTTCGTCGTTGCCACCGTTGGTTTGGGTGAAATTTGGCGGGGAGCTTGGCGGGACGGTGCCTCGTTCAGCCTTGCGGCGGGCATGGCCTACCTGTCGGTAGCCG
>JAHEAS010000550.1 GCA_024642645.1 Saprospirales bacterium
GGGAATTGGGAGGGAAGTGACAGCCTAAAAAACAAATAATCAATAGCTATTTCAATAAATTTGAGATTATGAATAATTCAAAAAGCACCAAAACATGCTGACCCCCAATTCCTCAATTCCCCAATTCCCCAATTCCCCAATTTACTGAAATCTCCACCAAGGTGTCAAGTTCGACATCACGGCATTTATTCGCAGCTCGTATTCTTCCCAAACGGGACGGGACGAGCTGGTTTCTTGTCGAGGATGCGGCATTTCTTCACCATTAATGCCAGCTTGAAAATTGTAAACGCATTGCGACAACACCGCCACGTTGTAGCCGCCTTCGAGGGTGGCGAACGTATTTTTGCTTCGCTCTCGCAATAGCTGGCCTATTTTAAAAAAACTGCTTTCGGTCACCCGAAGTTGCAGCAGCAGGTCGTAGAGATGCGCATCGAATCCAGCAGAGACGGCCACCACGTCGGGCTTGAACTGCTCCAACACCTGCATGCAGGTATTCACAGCATCCATGAAAACATCATCGCCACTCTCAGGTGGCAAGGGCACGTTCATAGTGTAGCCCCTCCCCTCCCCTGTCCCAATTTCGTTCGCCCCACCGTGGCCGGGGAAGGCTGGGTATTGGTGAATGGAACAATACATCACTTCTTTGGTGGCTTCGAAAATATGCGAAGTGCCGTCGCCGAGGTGTCCATCGAAGTCGAAGAGGAAGACCCGCTTGCCTTCATTGGCCAGTTTTTGCGCAGCGATGGCGACATTATTGAACAGGCAAAAACCGCTGGAACGGTTGGCGTAGGCATGGTGACCGGGCGGGCGTACGAGCGCAAAATCGCCCCGCTCGCTGGCCAAGATGGTTGCACCCACAGCCCGTACCGCGGCTTCGTAGCTTCCCGGTGAGACAATCGTGTCGGGGTCGAGGTGGGCGGTGTACGCCGCTCCTGCTGTCCGCACTCTTTCAATATGCTGGGCAGTGTGCACGAGGTCGAGCCACTGCGAACCGTCCGGTACTTCGGTTGTGGGCAGGTCTTCGAACGCCTCCAAGCGTTTGGCATTTTCCGGGTGCATGCCGGTATCGTGCTGGAGAAAGACTGGATGATAGATTAGCTGCATGTCGAACATTGGTTTATGCTCGGCAAAGAACATAAGAATGCTGGGAATGGGGGGTGATTTTAATCAGAAGAACAAATGTTTTTTGAGGAGCTCAGTACTATACGCTGCACCAACTAAGTTTTGCGCATTTTAAAAATTGCTGTTAGCTGATGACTATTTGCACTAAGCCTAATAGTACGCAGCATAGACCTTCCGCAACAATAAGAGGTGATGGGGGGCCATCACCTCTTGCTGTATTGATTATTAGAATTATCAGGTTATCTATATTTAGGAAGGTAGCGCCACACTATTTGTCTTCGTAATAAATGCTAGGCTCTTTGGCATTGCAGACCCACAGCCATATTGTCTTAGTCACATTCTGGTGGTCAGCCATTCGAGAAACGGTCACAGTAGCAGAACGGGCGCAGAAGCAATCAAGTATTGGCCCTTTTCCTACTTCAACCCCATTTACCGTCCACAAGTACTTGTACCGTTCTGGTAAAATTTTATCTGCCGAGTTTTCATCATCAATTACTACCCTGAGTGAAACCCTTGGTTGCGTCGTTTTACATTTGGTCATTACGACTTTGAAGTCAAATGGTGGTGGAACGGGATATGCTTGAAATTCGGCAACATCTGGTACGTCACCGACGAACATGGCCTCGAAATCAGGATAAACGTTTGTATTGCCCTGTGGAACAAGGATTTCCTTTTCACAGGCAAGGAAGGTCAACAGCCCTATTGTACACAAGAGGACAATCAGACCCAAGCTGGATTTTTTTGCTGGAAATTTCATGATGGGTTATTTGTGGAAGTGAATCTGGAATTAAGCCCATTGGACTTTCTGCACATCCCACATTGCTTCCGGGTTATGGAATATTGTTTTGGAATTTATTTACCCTATTAAAATTTTTCATACGCATATAATTTTATGATTTAATAAATGTCATTTTTGAATGCAGTAGTAATATGAAACTATTTATAAATGGGGTTTTGTCTATCTGTCTCAAACTTTTGCTTTTGCGTCTCATTCTCTGATGTTGCTGTCATATATACCGGACTGCTTGTTAGAAGAACGACGATTCTCTCGCCACTCCATCGGTGTCAGGCCAAATTCCTGCTTGAACACCTTATCAAAGTAACTGACGTCGTTGAACCCGACATCCATCGAAATGGTGGTGATGCTTAATTCAGATTTTTCGAGCAAATCTTTGGCCCTTTTCAATCGAATGGCTCGGATGAATTTAGTGGCGGAAAGCCCAGTAATTGCTGTAAGTTTTCGATACAGCTGGGCATTGCTGATACCGACTTCGTGACAAAGCATATCGACCGAAAAATTGGAATCATCAAGATGTGTTTCAACGACTTGCTTAACTTTTTTCACAAAACAATCTTCCAGCAATCCCAACGCTTGGTCGTCATCCTCGGCTTGCTCATGCGTATCCAGGCCGACGAGCAAGCGGTAGTGTTTCTGCAATTGCTGGCGCAAATCGAGCAGGTTCTTGATGCGCTGACATAATTCTTCTTCGTTAAAGGGTTTGGTGAGATACGCATCAGCTCCCACTTTGAAGCCTTTTAGCTTGGTTTCCATATCGGCTTTTGCAGACAAGATAACGATAGGAATATGACTGGTTCTTTCATCTTCTTTAAGTGTCCTACAAACTTCTAACCCATCCCGAGCCGGCATTATCAAATCAGAAATAACCAGGTCTGGTATTAGTTTCTGGGCTTTATCCACACATGCATCGCCGTCCCCAACCACTTCAATCCGATAATCTTGGCTTAGGCAAGCCACAAGGTAAGTGACCACATCTGCGCTGTCTTCAGCCAAGAGGATGAGGGGTTTCTCTGCGCCAAGTGGTTGTTGTGAGGTTGGAGCAACTGCATCCTGCCCGGGTTCACCAACTGTGCTTGGAAATGGCTCTTTGGCGGATGCCAATTCGGATTGCCGCCTAACCGGCAGTGTAATCATGAACTCGGTTCCTTTGCCAATTGTGCTGTTAACGGCTATTTCACCTTCCATCACCGCAATCAACGCTTTGGTCAGTTCCAGCCCGATTCCCGTTCCATCTTGATGACCATCAGGCGTGCCAACCGCTTGGTAAATACCGTCCAAAATTTGCGGAGGCTGCACTTCAGCAAGTCCGACTCCTGCATATTTCACTCGAATGACGAGGTGCGAAGGAGACTTGATGGCAGCGGCTATCTGCCCTATTTGCAAATAAACAACCCCATCTGGAGGTGTGGATTTTATAGCATTGGAAAGCAGGTTGGCCAGTACTTCCTGAAGGCGTTCAGCATCAAAATCCATCA
>JAHEAS010000551.1:0-1566 GCA_024642645.1 Saprospirales bacterium
CAAGTTTATGCCCGTTAGCGGCACTTCGTTCAGCGTGGCGGCCACTGAGCAGATGTTTGATTATTGTGCAAAAAACGGCGCCGATGTCATCAGTTGCAGTTGGGGTACCACCGATACCCGGTACACCCTCAACTCACTGAAGGAAGAGGCCATCGCCAAAGCTGCCCGTGAGGGGAGAAAGGGCAAGGGCTGCGTTATCTGTTTTGCCGCAGGTAACGAAGGCGTCGATTACGTAAATTTTTACGCTGCCCATCCTGATGTCATCTGTGTTGCCGCTTGCGACAGCAAAGACCGCTATGCTAGCTATTCTAACCAAGGCGCAGAAGTCAGCGTCTGCGCACCTTCCAACGGCGACTGGCCACTGCTTGCCGCCCGAGCCTGGTGGGATCCCGGTACGACCATCCGTGGTGATGGGCCTTTCCTTTTCTGGGCCGATGGTGTGAATAGGGTAGGACCATACAAACATTTCGGCGGCACGAGCGGCTCAACGCCAATCGTGGCTGGCGTTTGTGCGCTGGTGCTCTCCGCCAATCCGAATCTGACGGCCAAGGAGGTGAAGGATATTTTGGAAAAAACCGCCGATAAAATTGGCGACCCCAGTGAGTACGTCAATGGTCACAGCCGCAAATTCGGGTATGGCCGTGTGAACGCCGACAAGGCCGTCGCCGAGGCCATCCGCCGAAAAGACGGCACAACGGGCAGTACCCCAAAACCCCCAGCGACTGAGGTCACAGCGCCAGTGGTTTCTGGCGAAGGGCTGTTTCGGTTCAGCGTGGAGAGGCAGCCGTCGCAGGGGTTTTCGGTACAAATGGGTGTGTTCGCCGAGTATGGCAATGTGCTAATTGCTGCAGAAAAGCTAGAGCGGATGTTCGCCCAGCCCATCGTCGTGAACATCAACCAGTTGAATGGTAAAACAGTGTACAAAGTGCTCGTTGGAATTTTTGACAAAAGCGCCGATGCGACTACACTACTTAAGGCCATGAAAGCCCAAGGGGTGGATGGGTTTGTTAGGGATTTGAAAGGGTTGGCGTGAAGCCATTTAACAACTGGCAAAATTGTTGTCCAATAAACCACAGGTGATAAGATTGATTGAAAAGCCTGCACACTAATGGTGCGGGCTTTTTTTATTTGGAAATAGTGCGATATGGAATATCTTATTCCATATCTTAGCATTTTCTCATTTCAAAACCATTGTAGTATGAAAAAATCTTTACAAACATCCATTTTCGCAATGTTCGCCTTCTTATTGGCGGCTACTTCCCTTAGGGCGCAAGGCCCCGACGCTTTTGGCTACACTTGGAAAAAATCCAGCGACCCAGGAGGCCCCACATTTAGCTGGATTGACATAACAAACGTTGGCACACAAGTGGCTGGGCTTGGCGACGACAACTCGGTTGCTTTTATGCAAATGGGCATGGATTTTCATTTTTACTGGTCAGATTATGACAAGATAAAAATTGGTTCCAATGGGTGGCTTAGTTTCGACAATGTTTCGAACATCGCTTCCTGTTTTCCGGTGCTGCCAACAATTGGCGGTGCAAATAACCTCGTTTGCCCCATGATGTG
>JAHEAS010000551.1:1576-3387 GCA_024642645.1 Saprospirales bacterium
GACAACAACTCGCCGGGCAAAGTTTACACCTACCACGACCAAACCCCGGGCAACGAAAAATTCATCATATCCTACCAGGGTGTGACGTTTTGGACACAAACGAACCCGATTTTTGGCTCAAACACCTTTCAGGTTATTTTAGCTAAGGCCGACAGTTCCATCACTTTCCAGTATGCGACCATGGAGCCTGACTTCACCTATAATTGTACAGGTTCTGGAAAAGTGGCGACAGGTATCGAGAACCTTACCGGCAATATCGGACTCCAAGTGTACAGTGGTACCGTACCGCCTTCCAACCATGCCGTGAAGTTTTACTACCCACAAGTCATATTGCTGGATGTTTCGGACGTAGCGCCGACGTCCAACCTCAATGCTGAAAACGAAGGTGTATTCTTCTTTCCGGGCGCCACGGCCACATTGAGCACAACCGTTTCCAACACTGGCAACACAGCCATCAATTCCGACATCGCCGTTGGGGCAGAGGTGCGGTCGTTTCCTGGCAATATGCTCGTTTATACAGACGACAAAAACATTGCCTCCCTTGCTGTTGGGGCAGCGCAAACCGTAGATTTTACCAGTGCAACCGTGGATTGGGCGCCTGGCACCTATGCTTTCGTCACGGCGGTCGTCAACAACGATGACATCAACCCTTCCAATGATTTGAACACAACGGAAATAAATGTATTGGACACCATTGGAGGTATCACCAAATTAGGTTACGTCACGGGAGCCAACGCTTCGGGCAATATCCAATGGGCAGGTGGCGGCGACGGGACTGGCGGCGGAGGCATTGAAATAGCGCCGCCTGTTTATCCCATCGACATCGCTGGCTTTGAAGTCGGCATAGCAGGAGGTTCGGTTGATGGGTTCACGGTTCGGCTCTTTGACGACGATGGCCCGAACGGTGGCCCCGGCACAGAGCTAGCCTCTTATGTGGCCTCTGGAGGTGATTATGTCGGAGGAGCTTGGAACGAATTCGTATTTGATACACCAGTTACCATCACTTCGGGTAGTTTTTACCTTGGCTGGTACATGGGAGGCAATACCATCGCATTGCTGGTGGAGGGCGAAGGACCATTGTCCAACCGTGCGTATGAGATTCTGTCAAATCAATGGGCAAAATACCGCTCCCCAGCGGACATCATGCTGAGGGCTATTGCTGAAGTGCCGTCAATGCCCTCGGCCACGAACGACATCGTGACGGATTCCCATATTGCGGTTTACCCAAACCCGAGCAATGGGGATTTTACGATTGACAATTCGATGGGCAATGTCGAAGTGGCAAACCCAAGAATATTCAACACGTTGGGCGCGGTAGTTTTTGCTGAAAAACAGAACATCCCGGCTGGTCATAAAACGCAGGTGCAAGCTAATTTGCCGTCGGGCATCTACTACCTGGAGTTGAAAACTGCGGATGGCAAAAGGGTCGTGAGGAAAGTAGCCTTGAATTGATGTAACATCGCAACTGAAACATCATAAAACAGAAGGCCTGTACTGGATTCCGGTACAGGCCTTCTGTTTGTCAAAACCGCTTAGGCTCGGTAGCTTTGCACCGGTTATTGAAAAAACAATTGCGGAGCAAAAATAGGTGGGAAGGCAGTTTCGACCTTTTCTTCGCAATTTTGTTTCTGAAATAGCAACTCGATTCGGATTTCCAACATGCAAAAATTTGGAGCTGTTTAGATGCCGCTCCTTTCATCATTTCGCCATTCATCTTTCAATGAAAATAGCACTCGCACAACTCAATTTCTTCGTCGGCGACTTCGACGGAAACGTATCCAAGATGCTCAAGGCAGTGGACGAAGCCAAGC
>JAHEAS010000552.1 GCA_024642645.1 Saprospirales bacterium
CATGTTGCTGAAAAAGTCACTGATATTGGTCCAAGTCGGCGGTACTGCATCAATATTGTTGCAGCGCCAAATACCGCCAGCTACCCCAGCCGCCCAGACCGTGCGACCAGTCGGGTCATTGGCATCAATTAATAATCCACGGGTGCGACCACCGACATTGTTCGGACCTCGCTCTGCCCAGTAAAGTGGGATGACGCCGGAGCGTTGTCCGGTTCCCATGCGAAGCTCCTCCGCTACTCGTTGGGCGTTTATCAGGCGCTCCCTAGGCACTTTACCCGTTGCGGGGTCGTGTGTCATCAACCATTCCTGCTGAAAACGCCCCATCACCCGACCCATGAGGGAGCCTTCTTCTAACTCCTCGTTTTCCTCATTTTCGTACTCGGTATTTTTAAAGTCTGTCATCAAAAAAAGCAATCCCGTTCCCAGGATTAGCCCGACGACAGCGATGGCTATGTTGTTTTTTATGAATTTCATGTTTTCAATTTTTGGTGTGTCACAATTAATTCTTCTGTTGGTTTTGGGCAGTTTTCAATGCGTCAATCTGCTTTTGCTGCTCAATGATAATCAGCGTGAGCTGCTCTACTTTCTCAACCAACAAGCGCTGCATTTCTCCCAACTCAAGACCATCCTTCTTGGAGAGCACCTCAGCAGAAGGCATTCCGGGCAGGTGTTTGTTCTTCTCAATAAACTGCTCCCACGCTTTGATGTCAGGCTTTGGATAGCCTTCTTCAAAAACGTAATCTGGCCAGTTTGTCTGCAATTTCACCACTACCTCTTCGGCGATGATGCTGCCGCCCACGGCGACTTCATGCCCAGTCGGGGTTCCGGTAAGATTGCCAACCCGGACATTGCCGGTTACAATGGCATTCCCGGTCACGTTGGCGTTACCGCCAACATTTGCTTCACCCGTGATATTTGCATCGCCACCAATGGAGGCATCCCCTATCACACCGGCGTCCCCCCCGACGGATAAATTGGCACCAGCAGACAAGTTGTTCGCTGCCGCAACATTATTACCAGCACTGACACTTCCTGCCGTGGCAGTGATATTACCAGTCACCGCTGTAATATTTGCCTGGGCAGTCATATTGCCTTGCTCCGCAACGAAATTCCCATGCCTTGCAATGAAATCCCCGTTGGCACCTTCGGCGATAAAATCGCCCTGACCTGGTGCACATGGGACAGCAATCGCCGCTCCGCCGAGTGCCACAACATTGCCGTTTTCGGAAACAACATTGTTTTCGGCTTGGAGGCAGTCAGCATCCAATGTAGCGCAAACGTGCAGCCCACCAGCTCCTTCTACGTAAACGCCACCAGCAAAACCGCCGTCGTTGTTGATGGTCAGCACTTCGTCAGGTAGGAGCGCTCCTGCACAATCCGTATTCGAATGCGTCAAAGCCTCTCCCCCATTGCCGAAGGAACTGCCAAGACCGAGCGAAATCCGAGTACCCCGCACGATGACGTTGCCGTTGATGTCCACTAATTCGAGTGGATTGGAAAGTCCAATGCCGACCCGGCCGTTTTCAAGAATGGTCATACGCTCAAGCGGGCCTGAGCCGCCCGTATAAAAACTCAACCGGGAGGGAAGGTATCCATCCAGCGGGACGCCCGTTACGTCC
Organism: Saprospirales bacterium; assembly: GCA_024642645.1. Lineage (GTDB taxonomy): Bacteria > Bacteroidota > Bacteroidia > Chitinophagales > Saprospiraceae > UBA6168. The sequence goes on from JAHEAS010000552.1 coordinate 1,620, forward strand.
ACGCCAAATCCGGCGGAGGCTTGGTATTCGTTGCCGGGCGTCCAGCCCCGCCAAAACATCGTACCGAGGTTTTCGCCGTCGTGAACTGTGACTTTGCTTCCGTTTGAGGCGCTGTTGTAACGGTTGAAGGTAAAATTGATGACCTGTCCGGCAATTTGAGCTGAAAGCTCAATCGTGGTGCCGATTGTCAAAAAAGCCGCTAGCATGAAGGTCGGGTAAATTCTGGTTTTCATTTGCACTTGAGTTTAATATGTTAGAAAAGAAGGTGGCCTGGAATCCGAGGCAAAATCAAACTGAAGATGACTACCAGCCTTTCGCCGAGGCATTACAGGTCACTTTAAGAGGATACGTTTCGTCATGCTGCACCAGTATGCGGCATGAAAATCAATTTTGTTCCATTCCAAAAAATTGAAAGGGAAAACGGTAGGAGCAGTCTTGATAAAATGAAAAATGTGGGAGCGTGGATTTTTGGGTAGAAGGTGCAGCTGAATTTCTTGGTTCTTAAAATCCGATAGGCAAGTTAATGCCTTATTGGATAGCAATCAATTTTTTCTAATGCTAATTTTTCAACTACAGGCCAATCGCCTATTTTCCAATACTTTTGCCCATCCCAAATCAAAAACGATTTTTCTTCGTTAACGCTCAAAGATTTTAATGACCAATAACATGAAGTACCTTTTTCTCGCCACTTCCCTCGTTTTGCTACTGCTTTCGGCCTGCCGAAAAGAGGACAAGTTCACTACTTCGAGCAAGGACAAATTGGAGTTTTCAGTGGACACCCTGCGGTTCGACACGGTGTTCACGGAGCTGGGGTCCGATACTCGCTTCATCCGGGTGTACAATCCCCACAGCGAGAGCATCCGCATTTCGAAGATACAACTCACTGGCAATCAACAGTCTAAGTTTAACCTGAACGTGGATGGTATCCCCGGCGACAAGTTCGAAGATGTAGTCATTTACCCCAAGGACTCGATTTACGTGTTTGTGGAGGTAAAAATAGACCCCAATGACCCACTGTCTTCCAGCCCGTTTTTCGTGTACGATTCCATCCGTTTCGAAACCAACGGCAATGTGCAGCACGTAACCCTCGAAGCCTGGGGGCAAAACGCCAATTACATCCCCAATCGCTGGTCCCGTGACAGTATCACGCTGTATTCCTGTGGCGGCGGCGAGGTTATTTGGGACGACCCAAAACCATACGTCCTTTATGGTATCGTGGCCTTCGACAATTGCACACTGACCATCCCCGCTGGGGCAAAAATCCATGTGCATGGCGGGCTTTCGAGAACGGAGGACCAAGACGGGAAGCAGATAATTTACAATTCAGGCAGGCTTTTTTTCTTGCAAAATGGCAGGCTGAACGTGCAAGGAACCGCCGAAAACCCCGTCATCATTGAAGGCGACCGATTGGAAGAGGATTTCGCTGACGCAGACGGACAGTGGACGGGCATCATTTTCGGCGCTGGCAGCAATGGCCACCACATCGAACATGCCATTATCAAAAACTCCCTGTTCGGTATCTACGTGGACTCCACAGCAGCGCTTTCGATGAAAAACGTGCAAGTTTTCAACACATCCGGCGTCGGGCTTTTTGCCTACCATGCCCAAGTGCAAGCAGATAACTGCCTGTTTTACAACAACGGCACCCACGCCGTGCAACTGGCCTACGGCGGCAACTACAACTTCACCTACTGCACCTTCGCCAACTACGGCACAGACGCCTCCGCCCTCAACATGGGTAACGGTGTTTGCACAGACGAATTTTG
>JAHEAS010000553.1 GCA_024642645.1 Saprospirales bacterium
CAACAATATTGATGGTTTTTTCGTCCCAGCCGAGGCGGGTCTTAACGGTCACAGGCTTGTTGGTACTTTTGACCACGGCTGCAGTCAGTTCCACCATTTTGGGTACATCTTGCAGGAGGCCAGCGCCCGCCATCCTGCATGCAACCTTGGCGACTGGGCATCCGTAATTGATGTCAATTACATCCGGGTTGGCGCCTTCGACGATATGTGCTGCTCGAATCATGCTCTCCAATTGCCCACCGAAATATTGGATGCCAATAGGCCGCTCGTAGTCGAAAACTTCCAGCTTTTTGAAGCTCTTGTCGGCATCGTGTACCAAGCCATCGGCGCTGATGAACTCAGTGTACATCATATCTGCCCCGTTCTCCTTGCACAGGCGGCGAAAGGGCGGGTCGCTTACATCCTCCATCGGGGCGAGCAGTAGCGGGAAGTCAGTGAGTTGTACGTTGCCAATTTTTACCATAAAATCAAGTGTTAGCTGGGTGCGCAAAGTTAAGGGGAAAAGTGCCAAAAACCGTTTTGAGTCGGATATTTTACAAAATGTAGCTGAAGCTTTATTCTTGTCCCACCTTCCAAAATAAGAATGTTTAAACGGCGTTTAAGGTTAAGTTATCCAATTCACACCCAATTATCCACACAGTTTATGGTATAAGTTTACCTGCCAAGTTCAATATTCAAGGTCAGCATGGCAAATGCAACCGAAGAAGTAGGTTTCTCAAAACCGTCATCATCGGGTACTTGAATCTTCCGTCCTGAAATTTCTAATAATTGCGCTGTTTTGACAGAATCACCAAAGTGCCAAGGCTAAGTCTTTGGTGGAAGTTCTTTTTTGTGTTAAATATTCTGTGAACAGTTAAAATTAATTGTAAAAAATTTTCACACTGAATTTGGAAGGTTTGCCGCTGAAATATTTTTTCAGGCAATTTAGGGTTTAAGAATTATGTTCTGAATTATTCTGTACTACAGAATATGTGCATTGAGGTCGCTATCAAGTAATTGTGAATTGAAAATAAAATTTCAAAAATGAGGTTTTAGGTTGAGTATCAAAGCAGCAATTTGCACTGTCAAAATTATATCACATATCCACAACATTAGATTCTTGTAAATCAAAAACACGCATTTGCAAAGTCTGTTAATCCAAAATCATTTATTCCATGAAGAACATCCAATTTATCATCGCAATCCTTTGCCTTTCCATGGCAACTGCCTACTCCCAATCCGGTAAAATCAACATCAGTGCTGGCCTTGGTTTCGAGCCTACCACCATGATGGACAATGCCACAGTGAACACCATGCCCGTAACCTTCAAGTTGGGCTACTCCATTAGCCCAATGTTCAGCCTGAACGCATTTGGAGGTTACAGTGCTACCACCTCAGCGCCCACGGTCATCAATGACGGTCTAGCTGTTCAGTCTAGCAATGAGCAAACCTTTCTTGGACTCCGTGGTGAGTTAAAGAAGGGCTTGGGTGAGCGTTTTGAAGTGTATGGTGGTGGAGCTTTGGGCTACCTGCGCCAAAACATTTCTGAAAAGACAACAACTGGCCGTGATTTTTTCAGGGTAAATGGCGAGCCTACTCAAAATGACCCAAATGCACGGAATGGCCGAGTGTTTTATACTGGGTTTGTTGGAACAACATTTTTCCCAATAAAGCATGTAGGACTTTACGCCGAGCTTGGTTACGGAGTTTCCCTACTCAATGGAGGCGTCACCTTCCGCTTTTAAGAGAAAGAGAATTAGGTTAATTTTTGACCCCAAATAAAACTAAAAGTCCTGGCGCCAGACATTGGCGACCAGGACTTTGTTTTTTGTTCTTTTCGTTCTAGTCCACACCGATTGGCATTGTGTTTTGAGCAATCTGTGCGGCAATTGTCAAAGCAGAAATTGAGTGGTGAACATCAGCACGGTCAGCAAGGATAACCTCTAGATAGTCAAGTTCTTTATCCTTGGTGCCATTTTTAAGGACTACCACTTTTGCTTTGCCTGGCAAAATTTTTACCCGAAAACCTGGATAAGCATTCCCTTGAGCATCAGAAATGATTTCAATGTTTTTGAAATCAGTGTCTAAGCTTTTAAGGTTCGCTTGAGTTGTGGTTGTCATGCCACCAGATTTGTTCTCGATAAGCAAGTTCATGTTGTCGTCAAGGAGAACCGTAACGTCGTCAACGCCGGTCACCTTGCCTTTGGAGGCATTGTAGCCTGCCTGAAGGGTTTGAAGGGCTTTGCTCATCATTTCCTTCTGTTCGCCTTCACTGGAAGCATTGGCTTTTAGCTCGTCCGTCTTTTTTCCTGACTCACTCTTGACCCAAACTTTGTCGCCAACAGGCGCCGCATTGACAACTTCTGGGTTTTCACTTGTGCATGACAATAATAAGCTGACAAAAACAAAAAGAATAATTGACTTCTTTACCATGGGATAAATTTTATCGGTTAAAAAATAATTGGCCGTGCAGTTTTGCCCGGATTCATATCATTGGCAAACTTAATGCCTTTTGTGTTCGGTGATGGAAATTTTGTGAAGCAAAAATAATGAGGCGCTATTTTTGGGGTAAAATGAGCAAATTTTAAGGCGTTTTTTGCCTGTTCAATTACATTTTCGAATTGGAAAAATGGGTTATTGGTCATACTAGCTAACTTGTGACACTTTACCTTTAATGATTCTCAACACAAACTTTCAAAATTATGAACAAAACCCTAGTTTTCCTGTACCTGCTCTCTTTTAGCGTTGCGAGTCCGGCCAAATCACAGACCATCACCCCAGCTCAGGTCGGACATGCCAGGCTACTCGGCGTCACAAAACCGCTCCGAGAAATGACGCCAAAGCTGGAACACCACAACAAAACAAGCAGAAAGACAAAAGCAAAACTCAACCGATCCTCGGTAGAAAATTTCGCGCTGAACACTCCGATGAAGCAAGATTTTTTGGCAACAGCCCTGCCTAATGGTGCCGACCCATTGGTCCAGAATAGTGGAAACAGGTCGAGTGCTTCAATTGAGGTTTTACCACAGCTTGTTTTTGATGGGATTGACGAAAATGACTCTGAGATTTATCCCCCAGACCCAAGTGGATATGTTGGTACTAACCACTATATTCAATCAACAAATTATTTTGACGGGACTATTTTTGAAATTTTCGATAAAGATGGGAACTCGGTTTATGGACCTGCCTCCACCGCTCCTTTTTGGGAGGACTTCAATATCACTGGATTTGGTGACCCAGTTATTGTTTACGACCAAGAATACGACCGTTGGTTGATTACTGAGTTCGGGCCGTTTGGAACCACTGTCTTTTTGGTGGCTGTTTCTGCCACCCCCGATCCATTGGGCAGTTGGTATGCATACGAATTTCAGGCACCTAATTTTCCGGACTACCCAAAGTATT
>JAHEAS010000554.1:0-2535 GCA_024642645.1 Saprospirales bacterium
GATACTGCATTATGCGAAAATGTATATACCGTTTCCAAGTCTCCTAAAATGTTGTAATACATCATATTGCATAAGTAAAATCGTCTGATTGCCTGGGGTGTTGATGGTTTGTTTTTCTCTTCCAGTAATTGAATTGGAAGACTTTTATTAAGAGCATCAATCCTGTTTCCATCCTTTAGGTTAAAATCCTTGTGCAACTCCAACAACAACCGATAATACAAATCCAAGTACTTCAACTCCTCATCAATCGCCATCAAAGTCCTTTCCCGCTCCTCGTTTAGCGTCTCGATATGCTCCAACTGGACCCTTGCCCGTCGGTCAAAAAGCGACACCTGCTCCTCCCGGTTGATTTCCAGCAGCGTGAACTGGTCCTCCAATTCAGCGGCCATGGCCTTGGCCTCGGCAATGCGCTCGGTACTCTGGTCGTACAGTCCCCGCTCATAAAGGTAGCGGGCATCCATCAGTCGCTCTTTCACTTGGGCGGCCTTTGAGGATTGGCTGCGGTAATCCCGCATACTGCGGAGGATGGCCTCATATAAATAGGACTTGTCGGAGGAGAGGTTGGCAGCGAATTTCTGTTTGAGCGGTTCCTCGTTGTACTCCTCTTGGTTGTTCACCGCATCGAAGAGGGCGAGGTAGCGGCTGTCAGAGCGGCCGCTCTTTTTGGCGTCCAACACGAAGTAGCGTTTCTCCGATTTGGACATGGCCTGTACGAGGTGGAAAAGGTCTTCTTTACTTCGCATGGGTTGGTGTTTGTTCAGCTCTACAGTAGGTATTCTGTCGAACCATTATTGTCAAAAGCGGCCAAAAAGTATAAAAATTATTTTTTTTCATTTTTTTTCTGGCCTTTGGAAGTTCCAGCTTTATAGAGTTGTGACCAGCATTTTTTCCTCAAATCTATCCTTGATTTAGTGAAATTAAATTTCCTAAGCTGCTGTAAAATAATGTTTTATGGTAAAATATTTTAATAAACAAACTACCAAGCCTAGATGGTGTGTGCCTAAAACCTATCGGTAGAAACTCCAACTGTGACCTCAATATGGATTGTAGGCGTCTTAGCCTGCCTTACTTTTGTATCATCAAAAATGATTAAGTCAACGGACAGAATCAAGAAAAGAAAGCACTGATAAAATCCCTATAAGAAACAAAGCGATGAACAAACATATCATGGGATTAATTTGAGATGGCGAGTGTTGGGTGATGAGACTTCCTCGAAAGACCCTGACCCCAATGACCCGCCCCTTCTCAAGTTCCCAGGTTACATCAGGGACAAAAACTAAGAACAAACCCTTTTATAACCAAAGATTTTGGAGCGGTTATAAGTAGTTATTTTCTGTAGTCGGGTTTACCCGTTTTTGATTGGTAAACCCATTTTTTGAATTTCCTATTTTATTGAGCGATACCGGCAAAAGTGCCCGGAGCATTAAACTTAAGGGTGAAAACTACCCCCTACGGCGAGGAAGCACAGCCCGGAAACAACTGGTAAAGGCTTCGTAAACTGATGAACGACCAAATGGATTTCCCTCAACCGGAAAGGCATTTACCCTTAACATCATCAGGAAAAAGGGCGCTTCCTTGCCTTCTTAGAGTAAATAAGAGTTTGAGTGTTTGAGCGTTTAAGGGAAACCCTCTTGAACCTGAGAACCTGAAACCTTCAAGATTAATATTGGGTGTTCTCATAGTGTGTGGGCTACCCCTGTACCAAACGAGGGCAGGGAGTAGTTTAAAATTCCAGGGTTTGTCGGGCGTTAGTTCGGCAAACCCTTTTTTTAGTTTCGAGTGGTGAGTTTTGAGTAAGGCGTCGGTAGATTCAAAAACCATCCTCCAACACAATTGAGTTAGCCAATAAATCTGACTCTCCCAGATTGAATAAACTTGGATTGCCGGATTCGCAGCTCCCAACTCGAAACTCGAAACTCACCACTCGAAACTAATTCAAAAACACCCCAAATACTTGATTTTCAGGTATTTGCACGTCAATGTTTTCGAGCAGGGTAGTAGCGAGGGAAAGGCCAAAATAGTCCACTTTCACTGGAAAGGATTTGTGGGTACGGTCAACCATGACGGCTACCTCCACTTTCTTGGGCAGGGTGTCAAGGATGGGCTTGCAGGCATAAAAAATGGTGCGACCAGTATTGGCTACATCGTCCACCACGATGATGGTTTTATCTTGTAAATAAGGGATTGGCAGGTCGATCAATATCTCTGAAGATAGCGGGTCGGCTGGGTTGATGTGGAGATGTGTCAGTGTGATAGTTTGGCTGCTGAGGACCGCTAATTCAGCATGTAGCAGCCGTGCGAATGCCATGCCTCGGTTATTGATTCCAGCGAGAATGATTTCCGGCTCTTCACAGTTGTGTTCCATGATTTCGATGGCGAGGCGCCGTATCTTCTGCCGTATTTTATGGTCGTCAAGTATTTGCATAAGAAAAGAAGTAAAAAGGACAAAGTAAAAAATGGATTTCCAAAGGTTGGCAAATTTGCTTCTCAGCGAGGTACTTCATGTTTGTAGACGCAAATTTACAAAACTTGCAA
>JAHEAS010000554.1:2545-3378 GCA_024642645.1 Saprospirales bacterium
CCGCCACTTTTGTAGTTGCAAAAAGCCGCTTGACGCTGAACCTTCCGCTTCCATTCACCATCACCATTAGCAGGCCACCAACGATGGCCAGGTTTTTCATAAACATGACCCCCTGCATCCGCCGAAAAACTTCTGAACCTTCCATCTGGAGTTGTGGGCAGCTGACTGCCATCTTACATTCAATCGGCACATTCCAGAAATCGTGGACAATGAAGGTCACTGGCACCCAATAAAGCAGTAAAAGGAATGATCCTAAACTAGCCCGATAGCCAGACAGAATCATCAATCCACCTAACACAAGCAGCACAATGGCGGCGTAGAGCAGGAAATCAGGCTGCCATTTTAGTCCATAAAAATCCATCTTATCTTTAGTTTCCCTGAAAAAAAAGATGGAATCGTACGCTTCGTAAAGAAAAATGAAGGACAATAAAATGCGCCCAAGCAGGTCAGTAAAATGTTTCAAATTTTGATGTTTGTGGTGAACGATTCAAATGGGGTAGGCAAAGTTCCGCTTAAATTTTGAAAGAAACGTAGTTGGGCTATTTAAAAAAAAGCACCTCCACCTTACCGCCTTCAAGCGCTTTTTGCTCGCCTCGCCAAATCATTTCCCCATTCAGCCCTTTAGGCAGCATCACCACGGCCTTGTAGCCATTGTCCACTTTGTCCAGTTTCACAGAGATATTCCCCAACGAGTGAGGCATTTTCCCTTCAGCAAAAGTCAGGCTGCCCAGGTTCGGCTCAATGCGTACCGTGCCAAACCCCGGCGACCCCGGGTTGATGCCCAGCACCGTGCTGAGTAGTTGGTAGTTCGGAGCGGCGCTCCAAGCGTGGCA
>JAHEAS010000032.1:0-1411 GCA_024642645.1 Saprospirales bacterium
CCTGCTTTTAAAGCCATTTTTGCTAATGATAAATGATGAATGTTGAATGATGAATGTTGAACGGAGGATTCATCATTCCACCATTTATCATTTATCATTCTTTCAAAACGGGCGCAAAGATAGGATTTGCTGCCAATTGATAAAACAGAACCTTGATTTGCTAATTTTTTCGCTTCTTCGCACAGCAAAAATCAGTTTATGCAAAACGAAAAATCGAACCTTATCATTTGGTCCACCATCATAGTGGCCGCACTCGGCTATTTTGTGGACATTTACGACCTCCTACTTTTTAGCATTATTCGGGTGGAAAGCCTAAAAGCAATAGGCATCACCGATAGCAGCGCCCTCCAAAATATGGGCCTCTCGCTGCTCAATTGGCAGATGCTTGGCATGCTAATCGGTGGACTTGGCTGGGGCATTTTGGGTGATAAAAAGGGCAGACTTTCTGTGCTTTTTGGATCCATCGTTCTGTATTCCATCGCCAACATCGCCAATGGATTTGTGGAAACCATCGAGCAATACAGAATTCTAAGGTTCATTGCAGGCATTGGTTTGGCCGGGGAATTGGGCGCTGGCATCACGCTCGTCAGCGAAATTATGTCGAAGGAAAAACGGGGCTATGGCACGACCATCGTGGCCAGTGTGGGGATTTTGGGCGCGGTCGCTGCCTATTTTGTGAGCCAGGTTTGGGATTGGCGGACTGCCTATTTTGTGGGAGGTGGACTGGGGCTTGCCTTGCTCATTTTGCGCATTTCCGTTTTCGAGTCGGGTATGTTCAACAGTATCAAAGAGAAAATGGTACAGCGTGGCAATTTCTTGCAGTTGTTCCAAAACAAGGAGCGGTTCTTTCGATACATGCAATGCATTTTGGTGGGTTTGCCGACTTGGTTTGTGGTGGGCATTCTTATCACTTTTGCCCCCGAATTTAGCAAGGCTTTTGGCATGTCGGACACAGTGGCGACTGGCGGGGCGGCCATCATGTACTGCTACACGGGACTAACTTTGGGCGATTTGGCAAGTGGAATAATGTCCCAATTGATGAAAAGCCGTAAAAAAGCGCTCCTGTTTTTTCACCTGTTTTCAGCTGCCACCATCATTTGGTACCTCAGCTCCGGCGACATCAGTCAAAGCTTTTTTTATTTCAAAGTCTTCTTGATTGGCTTTGGCGTAGGTTACTGGGCCATTTTTGTGACCATCGCTGCTGAGAATTTTGGCACAAACCTGCGTGCTACTGTCACCACTACCGTCCCCAATTTTGCAAGGGGTGCTTTGGTGCTTATCGCACCTTTTTTCAAAGCAATGAAAGCGGAATTTGGCCAAATTGGCGGGGCGTATGCCGTTGGGGCTACCTGCGTCATTATCGCATTGGCCGTGCTTTACTTCCTGCCGGAGACTTATGGGAAGGATTTGG
>JAHEAS010000032.1:1421-9445 GCA_024642645.1 Saprospirales bacterium
TTTCTGGGCATTTTCCCGGAAAGGATTTCCGAGTTACAAAACGCCCAGCTCCTTACCCACTTTCGTAAACGCTGCCACCGCCTTCTCCAAGTGCTCCATTTCATGCGCCGCCGATATTTGCACCCGAATCCGAGCCTTGCCTTTTGGCACCACAGGGAAGAAAAATCCTATCACATAAATGCCCTCGTCGAGCAGTTTTGCTGCAAAATTTTGCGCCAGCACTGCATCGTACAGCATGATGGGAACGATGGGGTGAACGCCTGGTATGATGTCAAAGCCTGCATCGGTCATTTCCTTGCGGAACCACTCCGTATTGCGCTCGAGCTTGTCCCTCAGGTCAGTAGTCTCGGTCAACATGTCCACCACAGCGATGGATGCTCCTGCGATACTCGGTGCCAGCGTGTTTGAGAATAAATACGGGCGGCTACGCTGGCGCAACATTTCCACGATTTCCCGACGAGCTGCAGTGAAGCCACCGCTTGCGCCACCGAGCGCCTTGCCAAAAGTACCAGTGATGATGTCCACCCGGTCCATCACGCCTCGGTGCTCGTGTGTGCCCCGGCCAGTTTTACCCAAGAATCCTGTGGCGTGACACTCGTCAATTGCCACCATCGCATTGTATTTATCAGCCAAATCGCAGATTTTGTCAAGCTGTGCAATGGTGCCATCCATGCTGAAAGCGCCATCCGTGAAAATCATGCGGCGACGAGCATCTTGGCAACTCTTGAGTTGCTCCTCCAAGTCGGCCATGTCGTTGTGCTTGAAACGAAGTCGGTTTGCTTTGCATAACCGGATGCCGTCAATGATGCTGGCGTGGTTGAGCTCATCGGAAATGATAGCATCCTCAGCTCCGAGCAGCGGCTCGAAAAGCCCACCGTTTGCATCGAAGGCAGCAGCATAGAGAATGGCATCTTCCTGCCCCAGAAAGTCGGCAATCTTGCGCTCCAAGGTTTTATGCAAATCCTGCGTTCCGCAAATGAACCGAACGGAGGAAAGCCCGTAACCATGCGTCCGTATGGCCTCGTGCGCCGCCTCAATCACCTTTGGGTGCGAGGACAATCCGAGGTAATTATTGGCACAAAAATTCAGCACCTGCTGCCCTTGGTCCGTCCGGATGATTGGCCCTTGTGGCGTGACGATGACCCGTTCATTTTTATAAAGACCGGCGTCTTTTATTTCTTGGATTTCATTTTGGAGGGAAGTGCGGACGTCTGTAAACATTGCTTTATTGTTGAATTATTGAGATGGTTGAATTGTCTGTTAGCGAATCAAATTAGCACGGAATATTTTTTTTGCAATTGAAAAATCATGTCATTGGTCATTCTAGCAAGGTCGTAATTCGGCTGCCAGTGCCAGTCATTGCGGGCAGCATTATCGTCAATGCTTTCTGGCCAGCTATCGGCAATTTTTTGGCGAAAATCGGGAGCGTAGCTTACTTCAAAACTAGGAAAATGAGCTTGGATGCTTTCAGCAATTTCCGAAGGGGAAAAACTCATGCCCGCCAAATTGTAGCTAGTTCGCTCTTTGATATTTTGCGCTGGAGCTTCCATCAGTTCCAATGTGGCACGGATAGCATCGGCCATATAAATCATGGGAAGTGCCGTATTTTCACTCAAAAAACAAGTATAATTCTCTCCTTTTACGGCATAGTGGTAAATATCCACAGCGTAGTCAGTCGTGCCGCCACCGGGGTCGCTCTGCCATCCAATGACGCCGGGATAACGCAGGGACCGAACATCCAAGCCATATTTTTGAAAATAATATTGACTCCACAATTCGCCGGAAGCTTTGCTCATTCCGTACACCGTCGTTGGTTTCAGGATGGCATTTTGTGGCGTCATTTGCCTCGGAATATCGGCTCCAAAAACGGCGATAGAACTGGGAAAAAAGACTTTGGAAATTCCACTTTCACGAGCCACTTCAAAGACGTTGAAAAGCCCACCCATGTTGATGTCCCAAGTTTGAAGCGGGTTTTGCTCGCCTTTTGCAGAAAGTATAGCGGCAAGGTGGTATATCTGAGTGATTCCATGGCGGTTAATAATTTCGCCCATGGCTTGGCGGTCTAGCACATTCAACAACTCAAATGGCCCATCGTGGCCATCTACTTGTCGGATATCCGTAGCTATGACGTTGTTCGTGCCAAATGCTGCTCTTAATGCCTCTGTTAATACAGACCCAATCTGGCCGTTTGCGCCTATTACGAGGATTTTTTCTTTGCTCATAGCAATTCATTTGGGCCAAGGACTGCTTTTCAATAAACCCGACCTTGTCACCCTGTAGTTATGTTTTGAAAGCGAAAGGTAGGAATTCTACCTAGAAGATTGGTCGGGAAAATTGGGAATGGCATCCAAGAATTCCCAATTTGCATTGAGATAGTCCAATTCGCAGCACCAGTTGGTAAGGCCATTGGTAAGGACGAGGTATTTAACTCGGAGTGGTTGGTTATAGGCAGCTACCTGACGCAAGGTGGCTTCTGTAATGGTTACGTTGGGCGCCTTGCACTCAACGAGAAGATGGGGCCGCATCTCCCAATCATAGGCCAGAATATCACATCGCTTAGTCAACTCATTGACTGTCAGCTCCTTCTCTGTTCTGATGCGGTTTTTGGGATAGTTTTTTTCTTGCATCAAGTAAGCTAGGAATAGCTGCCGAACTACCTCTTCGGGTGTTTGCACCAAGTATTTTTTTCGGATTGGATCATGGATAAAAACTTGCCCCTCCTGTTTGAGCAGTTCCAAACTTGGTTGAAATTTTAGCAAATCAATGGATACCTGCATGTTGATTTAACTTTCGTCAGTATATGATTCACCAAAAAAAATGGAGGGATACCGCATTGGCATCCCTCCATTTTAATAAAAAGTTACCTCGTCATCGGAGCAAGGTCACATCACCTTTTTTGGTGTACTGCTTACCACTGCCACCAGTTATTTGGTAAACAACCCGATAGATGTAAACATCTGAGGGCGCATCTTCATTGTTTTGTTTCCCATTCCAACCATCGGGGCCGCTTTCATTGTCGTAAACTAATTGTCCCCAGCGGTTCCAGACTTTGAATTCGTCAATCGTCAAAGGTATCAATGAAACGACTCTGAAACTGTCGTTTTTACTGTCACCGTTGGGTGAAAACGCATTTGGAATCCCGATAGGGATATTGTGGACTTGCATGTTATTTGTATCCAATTTCGTGCATCCTTCCTGAGTAATTATTTCAACACGAATTGGGACGTTCTCAAAGCCCTTTACGTCAGCTCCAAAGATTTCAATCGCATTTAAGACTTCGGAGATGGTGTCATTCGTTGTTGAGACAAGTAAATTGTCCACATACCAATTATAGGTAGCTCCTGGCAAAACAGAAGGCGTGGTGTAGGCAACCAGTACAAATTCCTCTCCTTCGTAAATGGTCGAATCGTTTACCACATACTCAAGTGCCACTACGGAATCAACAACAATTGCCCCTGTAACTTCCACTTGCACCGAATCTACGTGTGAAAAACATCCCATTGCATCACCAACGATAACCGTGTAGGTGTTGCTTTCAGTTGGGGACCGTACCAAGGAGGAACTGGTTTCATTGTTCATTACATCTCCGGCTTTTAGCCAGGTATAATTCAAGTTTTGAAGGCTCGGTGTAATGTTGGCAGTGAGAACCATCTGGTCGCCGTAGCAAATAAATGTGGCGCCAGCAATATCCACCATGAAATCCTCTGCGACAGTTACGGTCACCGAACCTGTGCTCACGCAATCACCTACCGTAGCAGTAACGGTGTAGGTCGTGGTTTGTGCAGGTGTGACAGTAGGCATTGGTTCTGTGGTTGTAATGCTGCCATCGGAAGAAGTCCAAGAATAGGTAGCGTCAGGGTTGTTGATTGGATTCAACAGCACCTGTTCGCCAGGGCAAATCAAAGTATCTTGTAAGTCGAAAACTGGCCCACTCGGCACAAAAATACCAGCCGATGCCCCCACTGGGCAACCCATAAATTCTGCTGTGACATTGTATTGCGTAGTGCTAATCGGCGATGCTATTGGGTTGGGACAATCTGAACAAGAAAGACCACCTGAAGGCTCCCAACTAAAATCCGTCAGCCCAGGAGGGCCAACAACCATCAAGTTCACCGCTTCACCCGGACAAATCGTATCAAATGGAGGTACTATCGAAATCAGTGTTGACGGAACCACGATTATCTCAATTGAATCAATACTCGTGCAAGCATTAACAGTAGTAGTGCGCACATAGGTGTGCGTTTCCGTGGCAATAAATACCAGGTTCAAAAACGAATCCGGTGTTAGAGCACCTGGAATTTCACTGTCCCACATGAGTGTGATGCCGGGGAAGTTGCCAGGCTCGTAGGTAGGTGACGTTAGTAAAACCTGCTCTCCAAGACAATAGGATTCCTTGGCAGGGTTAGCCATGATACTCAAGTTTGGTAATGAGTCCACGTAAACCAGCACAGAGTCGGTGACCGTGCAAGTAGCTGCATTCAAAGTGGCGTAATACCAAGTGGTGACCGGAGGAGTTACCACAACTTGCTCTGGAGTTACTTGGTTTAGGAAAAAATTAGGTGTCCAAGTAACGCCTACTCCAGCCGTGGAGTTGATGTTATTTAAGGTCGCACTTTCACCGAGACAAATGAAGATGGTGTCTGGGTTTTGAATTTCAACATCCACTGGGATTACCGTAATGGTGACTTCAGCGGTGTCCTTGCAAACGCCCGAGGCACTTGAGCCAATCAACGTGTAGGTGGTTGTAACATCTGGTGTGGCAATTGGGCCAGAAACATTGTTGCCAGGGCTGAGGCCAATGTTCGGCGTCCAAACAAAGTTTGTTGAAGAGCCAATGACATCAGTACCAAGGTCAACGCTGTAATTTTGACAAATAGTCGTGTCGCTGGCCACCACGGGAAAGTCAAAAGCATCCACATTGATAGTGACTTGGTCAGTGGCTACGCAGCCTCCTAATTCCACTTCCACTTCTAAGAAAATGGAATTGAAAAATGGCGGTGGGACAATGGTCTGGACAGGATTGTTCGGATCAGTCAGAGGGAAGAAAAACGTTGTCCAAAGCAAGTTGCTGTTGTTAACGTTGTTGGTTGCAGTTAACGTTATGCTATCTGTTTCACAAATATTGATGATTCCCTCTGGGAAAATATTGACTTCCGGTGAAATCAAGTTCAGGTAAACTGAATCCACATCGACGCAAATCCCAAGTGTACCTGTCACCATTACCCATTGGCTGGTAGCTGGTGTTACGATTGGATTGGAAATATTTGGGTCGGAAAATATGCCAGGTGGCTGCCAAAAATAATCAGCAGCACCAATCACGTTCAACTGAGCGCCATTACCTTCACAAACCAATACGGTGTCCAGTTGGTCTTCAAAAATTTGAACATCCAGGTTGTCTTGAAGCTCAATTTCCAAGGTTGCCAAAATCGTTGCCCCACAACCAAAATCCCGCACCAATTGAATGATTATGGTTTCTGTACCTTCTGGGATACCATCGCTTAATGCTTGAATCGGGAAGGAGAAAACCTCAGTGCCACTGTTGAATGTTATAGATCCAGGGATGGTCAATAAATAATCAGTTCCGAGCGTGGCAGTACCAGAAATAACGATATCGAATGTGGTAGGCTGAGTAACCGGCGCATTCAGGCTTATGACAACCTCATCTGGAATGTTCACACATTCTTCCACCAAATACTGAATGCCGGAGTTGTAGTTCACCCCAAGGTTTGGTGAGCCGCCTTTGATATCGGAGATGAAAACGCCAGAGTCAAATGCCGTGTCCCCCCTGTCAGCAATGGCAAATTTCAGGTGGTAAGTGTTACAAGGAATGGTTGGTATTCGAGCAGTAAGGCTTTTTTTAACGCCTAGTGAATCAGAAGTCAAGCCGTCATAAACCACACTTTGGCCATCTTGGTTATCCCGATAAAATTGCCAGTTTTGCGCATCGTTCACGCTGTTGATTTGGATAAAAGTGCCATCTGGCAAGGTTGCAACATTTTCTTGGTTGCCGATATTCGGGTCACCGACGATACCGGGTCCCGATACCAAAAATGCAAAAATATCATTGAATGAAGTCCCCACCCATTCTGGGTACTCCTCAGAACCGAATATGTATTCAAAAGTTATCTCGTCCGTAGAGGCAAATACGTCCATTTCCACGATACAAGCGTCATTTGACTCAGAGTTATTTCCATTTATAGTAGACAAGTAATCCAAGTCATCATCGCCGGGTGTCCCAGTAGGTGCCGAAGAGAAAAAACTACCCGGATTTGACACGTTGTTTGCGGAGCCGCTTGTCAACAAAATCCCTTTTTCAAGTCCTAAATCCGTGTTCGAACCTGCCTGAAAAGTAGCCAATGCAGAATTGGCACAATCAATATTGGTGATGGTAATCGAAGTCTGGCCTGTGACCACACTTTGTACAATGTCCGCCGGGGATGAGCCTGTTTGGACAGTGATTTCTTGATTAGGTTGGCACGCATCTGCGGTACATTCCCAAGAACCTTGGAATCCCTCAAAGACTGTTGAGCCATTTGAAACAAACTGTACAGTTAGGCATCCACTGGATGCGGAAACAGCGTAGCAGACCCCACCGAGGCTTCCACCATTGTCGCCTCCTGAAATTGAGCCTATGATTGGCGAACCGGTCGTTGGGCCATCAAAGAAGTTGATTTGATCACTGTTGAAACTCTCAACGTTGTAATATTCCAAGGAGAAATTGATACAATTGTGTGGTGCAGAAGGGCAAATAGTGTAGGCAAAATTTTCGCTATTCCCATAGTCTCCATCTGGCCCGCCTGAGTCTGTGAGCGTGCCACTGCAAGCCGTAGAGCCGCCTTGGTCAACCGTGCTTATCGGTGGTTTTTTGATAATGCAAAGCTTGAACGCCCCGTCGTTCGGGGTACCCGAGGGCGACCAATCGTTTATCCTTATAAAATAGGTGATTCCAGGCGTAAGGCCAAAAAGGTCAACTTCAACGATCCCATCACCGTTGGATGCCGAGCTGCATTCTAGTAGTTGGAGGCCATCAAACTCACAGTCACCTCGATAGATGGCGATTTGCGGATTAAGGATTGGGTCAATATTGTTGGTGGCGTCAGGGCAGGCAGTGACGGTGATGCGATAATCCAATATTGTATCCACTGCCACAAAAGAAAACCAGACATCCCGCACCGGGTTTCCCACCCAGCAAGAAGGGAAGTTATCAAAGCCAATATTGCTCTCAGTTGCTTCGAAGTTGTTGTAAATAATATTGTCGTCGCAAATTGGCGCTGCCCCAAGGTTGAATATGCCTGGGCAATCGTCATTTGCGGGTTGGGCAAACAAACTAAAGGCAAACAGGAGAAATGAAAACGTGAAAAAATGCTTCATAATTTAATCTTTAAATCCTTTTGATAAACTGGCGTATCCTCGTTAAGGTTTTGATTATCAATATTTTACGATTCAACATCCAATTTCGTGCGTCTTGTTTTGCTCAGTCATTTTAAAGGAAATTGACCAAGACAAGCGAAGGTAAAGTCTTTTGTTGGCCAAAAATAGAAATGCAGCCTAAAACCTTGTCGGTCAGGCAGCATTTGTGGAAAAATAAAGTCGGCACAAGACATATTGGACTTCCCACTAACTGTTTCACCGCAAATCCAAGTCAAAGTTTTATCTTCGGCAAAGTTTTCACCTCATAAATTTTCTCTTGATGAAAAAAACAATCCAATACCTAACCGTGCTTGCCAGCTTACTATTTGCAAGTAGCATTGCCGCACAACAATTTTCTACCAACCCAGAAAAGCCTTCCGCAGGGGACAAAGTCACCATAAGCTACAACCCAACTGGCGGCCCATTGGCTGGTGTCCCATTCGACGGAATCGCCTACCTGTATGAAGATGGCAAACAAGAAACAACTGCTATTGACCTTGATTTTACGCAGGATGGAGATGCATTGACTGCAATGATTCTAGTGCCCGCCAATGCTCAAGTCCTCCTTTTTTCTTTCAGCAACAACGAGCTGGAAAAAATGGACGACAATGGTG
>JAHEAS010000032.1:9455-12676 GCA_024642645.1 Saprospirales bacterium
TGGCAAAGGCTACAAAACCTTTGTTTACAAATCTGACCGGTTAACGCCAGTAGCTGGCGCACTTGGCATAAAATCCTTGCTTTACAATGGCTACGGTCGAAACGGCGGGGTAAAAAATGATGCAGAAAAAGCCTTTAATTTAGCGAAACAAGAATTGGCTGCCAATCCGAATGCGGTCGATGACGGGCGTTTTGCGGGAAATCTTGCAGCGCTCGCCAAAAAATTTGACGATGACCCACTGAAGATACAATTCCGTGTGCAGGTTGACAAAATTCTCAAAAACAAGAAATCAACAGAGGACGAGCTTGGGCTTGCTCTATCAATCGCTAAATCGTTGGAAGACAAGGATTTGTCAGAAAAGATAAATGCAAAAGTCAAGGAGCAGTTCCCCAACGGCAGGTTCGGCGCTAACGAAGCTAGCACTGCATTCCGTGCAGCAAAAACGGTGGATGAAAAGCTGAAAATCATGAACGAGGCCAAGGTGAAATATGCCAAAGCCAAAGATTTTGATAAAACACTTTTAAGCTGGAACACCACGCTTGCCTCAGATTATGGCAAAGCAGAAGACTGGGTTAATTTTGAAAAATACTTTGCCAAAATTACAGACCGCATCCGGGCGGCCAGTGTACTCAACAGCCTGGCATGGCCAATGTCTGGCGAAAGCCTTGAAGGCGAAGCCAAGAACCCCAAAAAAGGCGAAGAACTTTCAGCCCGTTCAATTGAGTTGATAAAAAAAGAAATGGCCGACAATGCAGCCAAACCAGCAAGTTATACTGACAAACAATGGAAAAGGAACCTCGATTTCACAACTGGTATGTATGCTGATACTTACGCATTGCTTTTGTATAAAAACGGCAAAAATGCCGAGGCGCTTAAGTATCAAACCTTGGCATGTGAAAAAAACAAGTTTGCTAACGGCGAAATGAGCGAGCGTTACGCTTTTTTTTATGAAAAAATGAACACGCCTCAAGCAACTGAAAAAATGCTCGCTGGCCTGATTGCCGAAGGCAAAGCCAACTCAAAGATGTCGGAGCAACACAAGCGGCTTTTCCTCGCAAACAATACCGTCGAGACGGCCTACGAAAAATACGTGGCCAGCCTTGAAAATGAAGCAAAGGCAAAAAAGCGGGCGGAAATCGAAAAGAAAATCATGGACGAAAACGCACCAACTTTCAAGCTCCGAAACCTGAAAGGCGAAGAGGTTTCACTGGAAGGAATGCGTGGCAAAGTGCTCGTTTTGGATTTCTGGGCTACTTGGTGCGGCCCATGCAAGGCGTCCTTCCCAGGCATGCAAATGGCAGTGGACAAGTTCGCCAACCGCAAGGACGTTGAGTTCCTATTCATTGATACCTGGGAAAATGGTGATGACAAACCAAAGGCTGCGGGTGATTTCATTGCCTCAAAATCTTACACTTTCAATGTGCTGATGGACCTCGACAACGCCGTGGTGACCAGTTTTGGAGTTTCCGGCATCCCAACCAAGTTCGTGGTGGACCGCAATGGCAAAATACGCTTCAAAGCAGTTGGCTTTGGTGGCAATGACCAGGAACTGGTGGATGAACTGTCAATCATGATTGAAATTGCAAGTGGGGATGTAACGCCCTGATTTTCAACAATCTAAGACATAAAAAAAGGGCATGACCATCGTATGGTCATGCCCTTTTTCTTAGGTGTGATGACGTCAAAATCATTTTTTTCGTACCCCCGCTACGATATGAGTCTTGGTATCATTTTTTTCATTTTGGTAAAAAATGACAAGCGTTTCAGTGGGTAGTTGGTAGTCTTCGAAGTTAAGAACTGCACAAGCGGCATTGTCCATTTCTGTTGGTTCCCAAATGCCATACACCTGGACGACCAAACGTTCCCGAGTATTTTCGAAGAACTGTACGTTGTAGTTCTTTATGCGGTGATTCGCATCGAAAATGGCCAGGGACAATTTGCCTAGTAATTTAAATTCAAGTGGGGCGTAAGCTTGTTTGATTGGAGCCTCGAATGGGGTAAGCTCTGAACTGGTCAAGGAACTCCCGCAAGTGAATTTGTAGGCACTTTTAGAATCAGAACCACATCCAAAAATGACAAGGCAAGTAAGCAATACAAATAGGTTCAGAAATTTCATCATTGTAAAAATATTTGGCCCAAAGTTAACCTGCATTAGGGTTTTTCATGCCCTCAAACAAAAATCGCAAGATTTCTGCTTCCAGTGACTTTACAGAAATGCCCCTTTTTTCTGGATACCAGCGGTGCAGCCAACGCAGCGATGTCAGAATGGTAAAAAGTGCAACGGTTGTGTTCATTTCCACCAACTCACTAGCATCAATACCCTGCTGTAGAATCCGGCTAAAACGCTTTTCATAGTCTTTCCGGATTGCCAAAAATTCTTGGAGATATGGCTCACTCAGGTGGCGCCATTCATCACTAAAAATCGTGACTGAGGTCACATCTGTCGTGGCAATTTGAATATGCAAAGAAATGAGTCGTCGGAGTTTTTCTGAAGGGGAAGCAGCTGATTCCTCAACATTTTTCATGCCTTCCAAGTAGAGCCGGGCACTGTCAAAGCAAATTTTTTGCAACAACTCCTCCTTGTTCCCGATATGTGAGTACAAGCTCGAAACCTGCAAGCCAACACGCTGTGCAAGATCCCTCATGGAAGCGGCGAGGTAGCCATTTTCTTGAAATAAGCGAGCTGCTTCCTCGAAAATTTTTTGCTTAGTTGGTGAAACGGGCATTGTATAATTGTGCCGCCGGACGCTAGTTCGGCAGTGTTTAAATCGCTCCGCCGAATCGGCGTTCGGCAACACATTTTATTCATCAAAACTCAGCACCACGACCTCCGTTTTTGGATGGGCTTGACAGGTAAGTACATAACCGGCTTCAACTTCTTCTTTTTCGAGCCCATAGCATACCTCCATCTCTACCTCACCTTGCAAAAGTTTGGCCTTACAGGTGCAGCACACACCACCTTTGCAAGCATAGGGCAGGTCAGCCACCGTTTTGGAAGCGGCATCAAGGATAGTCTCCGATGGGTCTGCATGGTTATAAGAATAGGTGTTGCCGTCCAGCGTCAGCGTGATTTTTGCGGCGGCCAGGTCATGTTGCGGTGCCCATGTTTTGCTGGAAGTAGATGCACTTGCACCTGGGGTAGTGAATAGTTCAAAATGAATGATTTTTTCATCAACACCCAATTCGAGGAGGGTATCTTTTACTGAAAAAATCATGGGCTC
>JAHEAS010000555.1 GCA_024642645.1 Saprospirales bacterium
ATTCTTATCATCATGTTATCTGCATTGAAAACATTTTTGTTCTTTGCTTTTTGTGCACAAGAACATACTATCAAAATATAGACAAAAATCAGGTACTTTAATTTTTGCAATTTCATATCAATTTATTTTCTCCAATTTTTTTAGAGTAAATGGTTCTCCTGGGGCTAATAGAACAATTCTTTCAGGGTTCTTTACCAATTTTTTTAATTTTTCAGGGTCTCCGTTAAATGGTGGGAAATCTGGTGCATCTACTGAACCCCAATGATGCAATAAAAGTGGAGTCTTTGGATAGGCATTCGCCAATTTTACGGCACCCTCCAATGTGAAATGCCATTCACTATCCGAAAAATCAAAAAGAATCGCATCAGGTATTGGCATAGTTAAATGTTCTGGCATCAGCTTCGAATCTCCTGTCGCCCATATGTTTCCATCTGGTGTTTCAATCCAAAAACCTGTACAATCTTCTTTTTTCCAATATCGACCTTCGTTCATTTCAGGATAAGCGTTTTGCCATGCGTGGTCGGCAGGAGTTAATGAAACCTCTATTCCACCGATTTTGAATGACGCTCCAATATTGTCTCCAAAGGAGGGCAATCCTTGATTCTTCATTAATGAATCAACATAAATGGTCGAATGAAACTCTTTGGTTACAGATTTCAAATCGGCACAAGTTGGTCTGCTATAATGGTCGTTGTCGCTATGGGTGACTAAAATTGCATCCAAATGAGGAACTTCTTTGGCTTTAATTGGAAAGTCAATCATTACTGGCATGTCAAAACCTCCAAGCAATGGGTCAATCATAAAAGTTGTGCCTCTACTATTGATTAAAAAACCTGCCATGCCTAACCACCTTAAAGTTGTGGTGTTAGATTCTTCAAATGCTTCTTTTCCAAAAGTTTGAGTCGGAGGTGCTTTGGCTTGGTATTTTTTTTCCGTCTTGATTTCGCTATCGTCCTTATTTTCTCTTTTCTCCGATTTGCAAGAGAATGCCATTACTACAATGCCAAGAATTAGAAGTACTTTATTCATGTCGTTTTTTTATTTACGTTATGCTTTTTGTTTTATTCTTTTCCCGCTTGCCGTTTGCGTATACACGCAATACCGTACATACCCGCAATTGCGTGTATTTCCGCTTTGTCTCCATTTAATCCGGCAAAGTAGTACGCATAAAATGTTAAACCTCTAATTTGTCAAGCTGTGCAGGCAACAAAGCCTTGATAAGATTTATTTCAAAAAACAAGAATTCTAATTGGCTATTGCTTCTGATAGCTCGCCGGGTCAAGCGAGGTTGGCGTCCAGGCTTTTAGCATTCCCTCCACTTTTTTACGGTCATAGCCATCGCCGCTTTCCAGCAGGCCGGAGTCTTGGGTGTGGATGCGGTTGCCCTTGCCATCAAGGATGATGAGCACGGGGAAGCCAAAGCGCTGTGCAAAACCGTACTGTGCAAAAGTCGCCTCGTTCGTGCTTTCCTTGCTGTAGTTGAGGTGGTAGAGTACGTAGTTGTCATCCAGCAGCTTTTTCAGCTCGGCGTCCTTTTCGATGAAATCATGGAACCGATAGCACCAGACACACCAGTTGCCGCCACCCTGCAAGATGACGTGCTTGCCTTCGGCAGCGGCTGTTTGGATGGCTTGCGCAATGTCTTCCGAGGCATTGGCTTCGGGGTGGTAAAGTGTGCCGTAGGTTTTTTGCGCCAGCAAACCAGATGTTGAAAACACCAGCAGGCTGAGGGTGGTAAGGATGGACAAGGAAGTTTTCATGAAAATAGATTTTGTTGAAATGATGGACAGGTGAAGCGATTTCAAAGATTCACGGTCTTGGATTCCGCCTCCAGTTTTCCTTTCGAAGCAAGCAGGCGTTTTGGCCCTCGTTCCAGTGCGACATTGAACTGGTCGAGTGCTTCTTTCGGCTTATTGTTTTGCAGCAACCACTCGCCGTACATTTCAAAAGAAGATTTCAAGATGGACGGCGGGCCGGAATCATAGTCGAGGCTGCCTTCCAGCTGGGTGGCGGTGCGCAGCCATTTTTCTGCCTCGGTATTTTTGCCTTGCAGTTGACTTTCGAGTGAGCGAAGCTGCATGGCCATCACGTTAGACCGGTCAATGTCAAGTCGGTCGGGAGCGCTGGTAATGCTGGGGCCGCTGCACATTGCCAGCCCTTTGGTGGTGACGAGGTTGGCCGCTTTTTTACGCTCCTCATCCATGTTGGCAAGGATGGTTTTCAGCCCGACAGCGTCTTTTTTCAAAAAGGCTTTCATCCCTTCGGTAAAGGCATACTGCGACTTTGACACGATACCGAGGTCGTCCGTTTTTATCTCATAATTGGCGATATCGCTGTTCCAATCACCGGTGTGGAGGAGGTATGCCCCATGCATGCTGACGAAATAGCCACGGCCAGGTTTGGCGGGCGATTCGTCCATGTACTTTTTCATTTCGGCCACCATCTGGCTTGCCTCCTTGAAATTTTCCTTTTGCAAATATCCGTACATCAGCCAGGCAAAAGCATGGTAACTCTGGGCATCAACAGTCAGTTTTTTGTCATGCATCCGTTGCTGGCTGGCCTTCCAGGAGGCAACGTTCCGCTCGATGACCTCGTCCCACATGCCTTCTGCCAGAAAAATGTGCGAAGGCATGTGCAGGGCATGTGCGGCATCGGCAGCGACGGTAGAATAGCTGCGTGCAGCTTCCAAAGCTAAATCCGCATGGTGAGGGTCGTCGTAGCTGTGGATGAGGTAGTGCAATGCGCCGGGATGGTTGGGGTTTTCTTTGATAATACCCTTCACGATAGCGGCACTCCTTTCATACGCCGCATCGTCTCGACCAACCGGAACCGCACCGAGGATGCTCAGGGCATAAAAAGCCGCTACTTCTTCGTTGCCGGGGTAGGCGGCGTACATTTTACCAAGGTGCTGTGAATAGGCGGAATCTCGCTCGTTTTTGGTGCCTTCACCGTATAGGATTTCCAATGATTGGAGGAAGTCTTTTTCCAGCTGCGTTTTGGCCATTTCCTGCCGCTCGTCGGCGGTGGTAGCGAGCCGATTCAGGGCTTCCTGGGCTTTTTCTTTGTCCTGCTGCGCCCAAAGCGGATGGTTGTAAGTCATCGCTTCCCCCCAATAGGCCATGGCGAAAGTCGAGTCTGTTTTTTGCGCCTCCTGAAAGGCAGTGGCAGCATCTTCGAACTCGAAATTGTGCAGCAGCTTTAGCCCTTTTGTGAAAACGGACATGGCTTCAGCAGCGCCTGTGTAGCTGAAACGGAGGTCGCCGAGGTGGTCGTCTTTCGGGGCGGGTGTTGCTTGCTTGCATGCGGCCAACACTGCAACGGCAAGGATGAACATGAAAAAGAGGGTAGTATTTTTCATCTGAATAATT
>JAHEAS010000556.1 GCA_024642645.1 Saprospirales bacterium
TTATGACAAAGAAAAAGCCACTGGCAATCAAAAAGAAGCTACCACCAACCAATTCCATCGGGGCAGTGACCAGCGTTGGGAACGAGAAGACCAACACAGCCACGAACTTTACAATGTTGGACATTTATACGAAGCAGCTGTGGCTCACTTTCTGGCAACGGGTAAACGCTCCTTGCTTGATATTGCTTTGAAAAATGCCAATTTGGTAGAGAAAACCTTTGGTTGGGGCAAAATCGAAAAAGCAACTGGGCACCAAGAAATCGAGCTGGGACTGGCTAAATTGTATCTTGTTACGGGTGAAAAAAAGTACCTCAATCTTGCCAAATTCTTCCTTGACGTCCGTGGTTACGGCGAAGAATACATGCAGAATCACAAAAAAGTGACCGAGCAAAAGGAAATAGTTGGCCACGCCGTGCGGGCCTGCTACATGTATGCTGCCATGGCCGATGTGGCCGCATTGACTGGTAGTCAGGAATATATTCCAGCGTTGAATGACCTTTGGGAAGATGTGGTGGGCAAAAAAATGTACGTGACCGGGGGCATCGGCAGCAGCGGCTCGAACGAGGGTTTCAGCAAACCTTATGATTTGCCCAATTATTCGGCTTATTGTGAGACTTGTTCCTCTATCGCATTTGTATTGTGGAACCAGCGGATGTTTCAACTAACGGGTGAAAGCAAGTACATTGATGTACTGGAACGGACGCTCTACAATGCTTTAGATGCTGGCCTTTCGCTCACGGGCGATCGTTTTTTTTACCCCAACCCACTCGAAAGCCGCAAGAATGTGGAACGTAGTCCTTGGTTTCAATGCGCCTGCTGTCCCAGCAATGTGGCTAGGTTCTTCCCCTCACTGCCGGGTTATGTTTTTGCGAAGCGGGGCAACGAGGTTTTTGTAAACCTGTACACCACAAGCGAAATCTCTGTTGATAACATTAACAGCCGTGGGCAATCGGTGAAAGTGAAAATTGCGCAGCAAAGCGACTACCCCTACGATGGTAAAATTACCGTGGCGATAGAGCCAGAGAAGCCCAACACGTTTACCCTAAAGCTGAGGATACCGGGATGGGCACAGGGCGATGCCGTACCTTTTGATTTGTACAGCTTCGCAAATCATGACAACAGCCAGGTACAGGTCATGCTAAACGGTAAAAAGATTTTTTGGGGCATCAAGGATGGCTACATGACTATCGACCGGAAATGGAGGTCAGGTGACACGGTTTCGCTGGTGCTTCCGATGCCTGTTTTGCAAGTGAAAGGGAACTCGAAGATTGAGGCGGATGCTGGTCGCTTTGCCTTGCAACGTGGACCGTTGGTTTACTGCCTTGAAGGTAAAGACCAGCCAGATGAGCGCATCTTGAGCAGCTACGTTCCGATGGATGTAGAACTCGCTTCGCAATTTGAGCCAAACCTGCTTGGAGGTTTGCAGACCATTACTTTCGATGGTTCATTGGTACAAAAAAAGACGGCTCCAGACAAAGGTGATTTGACGCCAATGAAAATGAAAGCCATTCCGTATTTCGCTTGGTCGAACCGGGGCAAGGACAATATGTTGGTGTGGATACCGCATGATTTTGAAAGTGTGCGACCACTGGCGCAGCCGACCATTGCTGCTAAAAGCAAAATATTGGCTTCGGAAGGCGTAAAAGGAGAGGCATCCGCAGTTGCTGACCAATGGAAGCCCAAAAATTCAAACGACCACGAAAACCCGTTCGTGCACTGGTGGCCACATTTCGGCACTTCGGAGTGGATACAGTATGATTTTGACCAAGAGGAACAAGTGGGCACCAGCCGTGTTTATTGGTTCGATGACGAAGCAAGTGAGGGTGGTTGTCGAATGCCTAAGTCATTCATTATCAAATATTTGGAAAATGGAGAATGGAAAAACTGCTACTCCCACGATGGCTGGAAGGTGGTGAAAGATGGATGGTCGGAGGTGGAATTCGAACCAGTTAAGACAACTGCTTTAAGACTTGAATTTCAGTGCCAAGACGGTGTGAGCGCCGGGGTGCACGAGTGGGAGGTGAGATAAGTCTTAGGTTAGAAGGGCTGAAATAAAGGCGGCCACGAAGTCAAAATGCTTTGTGGCCGCCCTTACTTTGAGCTTATTGCTTGATGATTTTTTGTATCAAAAGGCCGTTTGCCAATTCCATTTTTAAGAAATAAACACCTGAGGCAAGTGTAGGAGAGAGTTTCACTTGTTGCATTCCCGATGGGAGAAACTGCTCTTGCAAAAACAGTTTTCTACCCCAAACATCACTGATATCAAGCCGCACGTTTTGTGCTTCGTTTAGGGTAAATCTTGCCATGAATCCTGCGTCAAAAGGATTCGGTGAAATGGATAAGTTCAATTCAGCGGCCAGTTCATCCTTTGTTCCGCTCACGCACAGGGTGGAGAAAAAGATAGAGCCTGAGTAGTCGCTGGCAGTGCCCGTGCAATTGGAGCGCACTTGCACTTCGTATTCCTTGCAAAATTCCAATGGGTCTAAGTCTAAGTTATTGGTTGTGGGCATTTTAGTGGTCCATCCAGTTATGCCCACCTTCCTGTAGCGCAAAGTATAATCGTTTGCGTCAGCAACGGCATCCCAGCTTATTTTCGCTGAAGTCATTGTCGTGTCAGTGACAATGATGTTGCTGGGAGCAAGACAGTTCGGCGCGGTGCCTGCAAGGATGTTTATACAATAATCCTCTACTTCTCCTGCAGCAAAACTGGCGGCACAAGGCCCAGCCGGCTGGGTATTCCACCGCATGATAACCCTCATTCGGGTCGAACCAAGCACTGCATCACCAGGTATAACGATGTTGCCAGTTACGGTGGCTTCAGTCACTGCGCCAGCGTCGAAGGCTTTTTCACCTGGGTCATTGAAGTCTCCATCTTGGTTGAAATCGATATAAACCACAAACCATTCTGGGTAAGTAGCTCCTGCATAACCGGGCGTGAGGCTGATGATATTAGAGGTGTAAGTCATCAAATCTGTGGATACTGAAGTGTAATCGCCATATCCGTTATCATCGGTGCTGGTATTGTTAATACCATTGATGGTTACATTGGCTATCCATTCATACAAAGTTGTAGCACCCATTGAAAGGCAATACACTAAATCGAGGCAACCGCCACAACCCAGCGTTGTGAAACTGATGGGCTCCGTGAAAGCTGTAGTGCCGGTATCACAAACTGTTTGAACTTGAACAGCGTATGCTCCACAGATGTCGAGGTTCACTAAATCATAAGTACTGCCTGTGATGTCTGTTATCAACTGGCTTCCCTGAGGGCCAATTAGCTGTAAGTTATAGCTGTTTGCCGCAAAGAGAGTGTCCCAGCTAACGATTGCGGAATTGGTTGTTATGCCAGAGACCGAAAAGTTGGGT
>JAHEAS010000557.1 GCA_024642645.1 Saprospirales bacterium
CAAAAACCGCCTGCAACTGCGGGCGGATGGCCTTTTCAAAATGTTCTGTATCGTTCTCCGCCGCCGAAATCATCCGAGCGATGGAGACGGCGTCTTTCGACAAAAACTTCTTTACCTCGCCGTTCAAATTGATGCCGATGGGGAAGTCGCACTGTTTCAGCACATCGTTAATCATGCCTTGGAGACCCATGTGCCGCCCGTCGTCGGGGGAGTAGATGCGGCTGATGCCGTACTGGTGCAGTTCCTCGATTTCCGAAGGCAAAATGGTGCCGCCGCCGCCGCCAAAAATCTTGATATGCCCTGCACCCCGCTCTTTCAACAGGTCGTGCATGTACTTGAAAAACTCGTTGTGGCCGCCTTGGTAGCTGGTGATGGCGATGCCCTGCACGTCTTCCTGGATGGCAGTGTTCACGATTTCGTGCACCGAACGGTTGTGCCCAAGATGGATGACCTCCGCCCCACTGGCCTGCATGATGCGGCGCATGATGTTGATGGCGGCATCGTGTCCGTCGAAAAGGCTGGCGGCGGTGACGAGGCGGATTTTGTGGTGGGGGTGGTAGGGCTGTACGTTTTCCATGATGCAAATTTGGTTAGTGCGACTTTCTGATGGTTAAAATTCTAAAGCATGGTCGGTGGGGGCTTTTTTACCAAAAAAAATTCGGAATCGGCGAAAACCAAGTTCCGAGGGCGAAGTTACGAAAAATGCGTTTTTCCAAATACCCCCAACGCCGTCCCATCGTTTCCCACCCAAAAAACCTACCTTCGCACCGTTTTTAAAACCACATTTTCATGGAAAAACAAGACCTCGGACGCACGGAAATAGCCTCGCTCGGCGAGTTTGGCCTCATTGAGCATTTGACCAAAAAATTCGAAATCCATAACCCCAGCAGCCACTATGCCATCGGCGACGATGCTGCCGTGATTGACAACACGGGCTACCTCACCATCGTGAGCACCGACCTGCTGGTGGAAGGCGTCCACTTCGACCTAATGTACTGTCCATTGAAACACCTCGGCTACAAGGCTGTGGTGGTGAACCTATCGGACATTTACGCCATGAACGCCCAGCCGAAGCAGATTACCATGTCCGTGGCAATCTCCAACCGGTTCAGCGTGGAGGCGATGGATGAGTTTTACGAAGGGGTAAATTTGGCCTGCAAATTCTACGGCGTGGACCTCGTGGGCGGCGATACAACCAGCTCGCAAAAGGGCTTTGTCATCAGCGTGACGGCCATCGGGCAGGCTAAGGAGGAAGAATTGGTGTACCGCAGCGGCGCCAAGCCTGGCGACCTCATTTGCATCACCGGCGACCTCGGCTCGTCCTACCTCGGCCTGCAAATACTGGAGCGGGAGAAGCAAATCTACCTCTCCAACCCCGGCATCCAACCTGATCTTGAAGAGCAGGATTACCTCGTCGGGCGCTTCCTCAAACCGGAGGCCCGCAAGGATATGATTGATATTTTCAAGCAAAGTAACCTGATTCCAACGTCCATGATGGACGTATCGGACGGCATCTCCTCCGACCTCATGCACATCTGCAAGCAGTCGGGCGTGGGCGCCATCATCGAGGAGATCGGCGTGCCCATCCACAACGATGCAAAAACGATGGCATTGAAATTCCAGCTCGACCCGCTTACCTGCGCCCTCAACGGCGGCGAGGACTACGAGCTGCTTTTTACCGTTGACATAAAAGACTTGGACAAGGTGCGCCTCATGCCGGATATCTACATTATGGGCGAAATCACCGAAGCGAGTGAGGGGGTAAAACTGCACTCCTCTGGTGGGAAGATTCATGATTTGGTGGCGCAAGGGTGGAAACACTTTTGAGAGGGGCATTCGGATAATTCAACTGGTTGGTATTTGATTGACGATTGCAGATTACATGATTGTTGATTGTTGATTTTGGTGGTAATGCTTGAAATCATAATTCTTAAATCATGTAATCTGTAATCGTCAATCATACCAGTCAAGTAAGACTCATAACGTATTTCAATGCACTGGATTGACTGGACCGTAATGATTACCGTGCTCGTTGGCATCATCGCCTACGGCATGTGGAAGACCCGCAGCGTGGACAACGTGAAGAGCTACCTCATGGGTGACCGGGAGCTGGGCTGGTGGACTATCGGCCTGTCGGTCATGGCCACGCAGGCGAGCGCCATCACTTTTCTCAGCACGCCGGGACAAGCCTACGACGATGGGATGCGCTTCGTCCAGTTCTATTATGGCCTGCCAATTGCAATGGCCATCATCGCGATTTTTGTCCTGCCGATTTATTACAAACTCAATGTTTACACGGCTTACGAGTTTTTGGAGCAACGTTTTGACCTAAAAACCCGGACGCTGGCGGCCATACTTTTCCTGTTTTCGAGGGGAATGGCGGCGGGGTTCACCATCGCTGCACCGAGCATTGTACTGGCCAGCATCATGGGCTGGAACCTGCAATGGACCATCATCGTCACGGGCGCTGTGGTCACGATTTACACGGTTTTTGGGGGAACTAAGGCTGTGAGCGTCACGCAGCAGCAACAGATGACCATCATTTTGATTGGCTTGGTCATCACGGCGTTCATCATCGTCGCCAAATTCCCATCTGAAGTCAGCCTCTGGGACGGCGTCGGGGTAGCCCGTGAAATGGGCAAAATGGATACCCTCGACACCAAATGGGACCTCTCCAACCGCTACAATATTTGGTCGGGACTGATTGCTTCGACCTTCCTTTTCCTGTCTTACTTCGGTACCGACCAGTCGCAGGTGCAGCGCTACTTGAGCGGGCGCTCATTGAAGGAGAGTCGGATGGGACTGATTTTCAATGGCATTATCAAAATCCCGATGCAGTGGTTCGTGCTGTTCACGGGAGTGATGGTGTTCCTGTTTTTTCAGTTCACCGAGTCGCCCATCCACTACAACAAAGCCAACCTGCTTGCCCTTGAAAGCGCACCAGCCTACCAGCCCAAAATCGACAACCTCAAGCAGCGCCACAAGGCTATTTTCGAAGAAAAAGAAGCCGAAGTGCTCCACCTCGTGGAGGCCATAAAGCAGGATGATGCTGCCGCAACGGCCAGTTCCAAAGCAAAAGTAATTGACCTGAACCAGCGGGAAATCGCCATCCGGGACGGCGTGGACACGCTCGTGCAGCAGTACGCCAAGGAGAACAACCGTGCCATGGAGTCGAACGACAAGGACTATATCTTCATCACTTTTGTGGTCAATTACCTGCCCAGGGGCATGATTGGCCTGTTGCTGGCGGTGATATTCTGCGCCGCCATGTCCTCCTTCGCCTCCGAGCTGAACGCCCTGGCCACCACCACTGTCGTGGACATCTACCGCCGCTCGATGGTAAAGGAAGCCACCGATAACCACTAC
>JAHEAS010000558.1 GCA_024642645.1 Saprospirales bacterium
CTTTGGGCCAATATTTTCGGGGGTGAAACGCAGCAGGAATTTGCCATAAAAGGCAAAGGTTTTGAGGTGAAAAAGCCCGTCAACTTTCACAACGGCATCAATCAGGTGCAAGTGAAAAGGCCCTGCCAAACCTCCAACGTGGTGGAAATCGCCTTCGTGGTGGATGCCACCGGCTCCATGGCCGACGAGCTGGAATTCCTGAAACTGGAACTCGAAGACGTGGTCCGCAGCACCTTCGACCAAAACTCGAACCTCAACCTGCGGGTCGGCTCCGTTTTTTACCGTGACCTCGGCGAAGAGTATGTCACCCGGCATATTGATTTCAACGACGACCTGCTCAAAGTGCTGAATTTCATCAAACTGCAGTCGGCCAAGGCGGGTGGCGACGAGCCGGAGGCCGTGGACAGCGCCCTCGCCGTGGCGCTCCGCCAACTGACTTGGAGCCAGACCGCCCGCACCAAAATACTGTTCCTCATCTCCGACGCCGCACCGCACGGTGAAGCCAAGGAGCGGATGAAAGGATTAGTGGAAGCGGCTGCGGCGATGGGCGTCCGCATCGTTCCGCTGGCTTGTAGCGGCACCAACAAAAGCTACGAGTACCTCCAACGCTCCATGGCCCTCGCCACCAACGGCACCTACGCCTGCCTGACCAATAACAGCGGCATCGGCAACAACCACGAGGAACCCACTACCGATAGTTACAAAGTGGAACTGCTGAACACCCTGCTTCAACGGCTCATCGAGCAGTCGGTTTTCGTGCCGGAATGCAGCGAGAGCGAGCAGCTACTGCCGCTTGACAAATTGCCCGTTGCGTTCCAACCTGACAACCCGGCTGGCCTGAAATCCTTCCCGAACCCGACTTCGGGCAACGTGACGGTGGAGTTGAACGGTGAAATGGAGGCCGTTTACCTGACCGATTTTACGGGCAAAATTCTGGAGCGGCTTGTCGTGGAAAAGCCCGTTCACCAACTCAATCTTGGTGGGTATCCTTCGGGGGTGTATTTCATCGCCTATTTTACGAAGGACAAAAAAAGAGGCACGGAAAGGGTGGTGCTGCAGCGGGGGTGAAAGCCAAAGTGGGGACACTTTTTTGCTAGCACAACTCGGAGATTTTAGCAGCCGTATGAGGCAAAAAGGTGTCATCACTTTGGCGGCCAGAATTTGTGATAACCCCTTTTCGCTTTGGAAATGCTGCTTTAATTCAAGGTT
The DNA here is from genome assembly GCA_024642645.1 of Saprospirales bacterium. Classification (GTDB taxonomy): domain Bacteria; phylum Bacteroidota; class Bacteroidia; order Chitinophagales; family Saprospiraceae; genus UBA6168. Next base: position 1,210 of record JAHEAS010000558.1, read on the forward strand.
ATTGCTAGCGAAAAGATGTCACCACAAAAACACCAGATTACACCTACAAAAAGAGCCGCCAGCACTGTATGCGCTGGCGGCTCTCCCATTTTTGCGAAGCGAAAAAAAACTACGCTCCGATACGGCTGCCACTTGGAATGACGGCGTTCTTTTTTACCACAACGATACCATCTACAATGACGTAGGTGTCGGTTTCCGCATCGGCGAGTTTGCCAGGATTGCCCCGGATGACCACGTTGTCGCCAATGCGCACGTTTTTGTCAATGATGGCATATTCGATGATGCTATGCTTGCCGATGCCCATCGGGATTTCGTTCCGCTCGATGAGTTCTTCTAGGCGTTGGAAATAGTCGTTGCCCATAAGGATGCAATGGGAAAGCACGGAATACGACCCAACCCTAGAACGGATGCCAATGACGGAACGCTCAATGCGCTCTGCGTGAATGATACAGCCCTCGGCCACCAGTACATGGCGGAACACGGTGCCAAAAAACTTGCTTGGTGGCAACATCCGGGCACGGGTGTACACCATTTTTTTGTTATCATGTAGGTTGAACTGAGGTATGTCATCTGTCAGTTCGATATTGGCCTCGAAGAAGGAGCTGATGGTTCCGATATCGGTCCAGTAGCCGTTGTACTCGTAACTGGCCACTTTGTAACCTTCGTTAATGGAGGCGGGTATGACTTCCTTACCGAAATCCACGGCGTCAATATGTGCTTCGAACAACCGGGCTAGCGCTTCTTTTGAAAAGATATAAATACCCATTGAGGCGAGGTAGTCCTTGCCTGCGCGTTTGTTTGCATCCGATACTTCACTGGTCCAGTTGGGCAATTCATCCTCCTTTGGTTTTTCCACAAACGAATCAATCATGCCCTCTGCATTGACTTTCATGATGCCGAATCCAGTGGCCTCCTTGGCCACGACGGGAATGGTGGCGATGGTTAGGTCGGCGCCCTTGTCCACGTGCTCCCTGGCCATTTTCTCAAAATCCATCTGGTAGAGCTGGTCGCCCGAGAGGATGAGGATGTAGTCGTAGTCCTGATTAATGAGGTGGCGCATGGACTGGCGCACGGCATCAGCGGTGCCCTGGAACCACTTGTCACTGCCCCGGCGCTGCTCTGCAGCGAGGATGTCCACGAAGCCGGGGGCGAAATGGTCGAAATGATAGGTGTTCTTGATATGCTGGTTGAGCGATGCCGAGTTAAATTGCGTGAGCACGAACATCCGGCGGACGCCAGAGTTGAGGCAATTGGTTATCGGAATGTCAATCAGGCGGTACTTGCCCCCAATGGGCACGGCAGGCTTCGAGCGCTGCTCTGTGAGCGGAAAGAGGCGAGAGCCAGCTCCACCACCTAGTATTAAACTTACCATTTTGATTACCATGAGTTTAGTTTTTTTGCCTTCGGCAATAGTCACCTTCGGCGTTTCTCAATGTAGGTTTTGCTGCGAGTCACTGGGTTGTGTTTCCCTCGGCTCGACGTATTTAGGTTTAAAGGTCAATTATAGCTATTTTTTAAAAGACAAGAAAAAAACATTTTTTCCTTCACAAAAACTTAATAAAAACGAGCATAAATGCTGCTGTTTAAAATACCTCCAAGCCTCCCAAATCAGCCAGCCATTATTGATTTTCAGTAAAAATCAGCCCTGTTTTCCCAAAATCTGTAATTTTAAGCCGAAAGCAAACGTAAAATGACCATAGCCGACCAAATTAGAAACAAGATTGCCGATGGTGTCGTGGAGGAGTCACTCGATATTGCCATCAATTTCCTGCAAGGGCGTGACCCAGGCCTGTACAGCGAGTGCCTACAGCACAAGGGTCGACTGAACGACTACAAACGCCAGTACCGTCTGAAAATCATCAGTTTGGACACGATGGAAATGACTCGTGCACAGGTGGGCAGTGCTTTGCTCGATGTCGTCGTCTTAAGAATCGAGGAGCTATCAGGTACTGCAACCGGTGCTTTTGTGCCGCCATTTGAGCCAGTGCGGCAGCCGCAAACTGTCACACTCAATTTTGGGCAAAATACAACCCCTCCGAAGGGATTCTTCGTGCCAACAGCCAACAGCCCCACCTCCTCCCTCGCTGACCATACTGCCGCTCGCCAGTTGATTGAAGATTTTGTGAAACTGCTGGCTACTTACGAGGTGGAAAAT
>JAHEAS010000559.1:0-449 GCA_024642645.1 Saprospirales bacterium
CACGTGCTTACCCTCAGCCCAGAGACGTTCGACCTCAGTTTTCAGCGTTCCGTAGAACTGGTTTTCGTAAACTTCCTCCCATTCGAGGAAAGCATCCTGTTCAATAAGCTGCTTGAATGCTTGCACGTTAGTATAATAGTAATCGATTCCTTCCTGCTCGTTGGCTCGTTGGCTGCGGGTAGTGGCCGACACGGAGAACGCAAGCTTGTCGAACGTGTCCAGCAAGTGATGGACGATGGTGGTCTTACCCGCACCTGATGGGGCGGTGACGACGATGAGTTTGCCTTGGCTCATACGGAGTTAGCTACTTGTTCTTTGATTTTTTCGAGGTCATCCTTCATCTTGACCACGAGTTTTTGAATTTCGGCGGAGTAAGCCTTTGCTCCGAGTGTGTTGATTTCTCGACCCATCTCCTGGCTGATGAAGCTCAGGGTACGGCCTTTGGAACT
>JAHEAS010000559.1:459-3355 GCA_024642645.1 Saprospirales bacterium
TAGTAGCTACAATGCTGCTCCAACCTAACTTTTTCCTCCGTGATGTCAATTTTTTCAAGGTAAAAAATGACCTCCTGCTCGAAGCGGTTCTCATCAATGTTTTCCTTGTTCATGAACTCTTCCAAGTTCTGGCGCATCCGGTTGCGCAGCAATTGAATGCGCTCTTGCTCGAAGGGGTCTACGAGTTGCAGCGCACTTCGAATATTGCCGACTCGCAGGCGCATGTCCTCTTCTATGACGTTACCTTCGGCCTGACGGAATTTATCAAAATTTACGAGGGCTTCTTCCAGTGTCCTTTCTACGGCCTTCCATTCTGCCTCGTCTATGCCGCTCTCTTCGGACATAATTACATTGGGGATTCGAAGAATGGCGCCCATGAGGCCATCCTTTGGCATCCCCATAGAGTCGGCGATGTCAGAAAGCTCTTGATAGTAGCGCTTGAAAAGCGGGACGTTAAGGCCAAAGCCTTCGTCGCCATGCATCGATTTGACTTCAATGCTGAAGTCAATTTTGCCCCGCTCAATCCGTTCGCTGATGTGGCGGCGTAGTTGGTGCTCTTTTTCCCGGTAATTGCTCGGGATTTTAACGCGCATGTCGGTGAACTTGCTGTTGAGCGAGCGCACTTCTGCAGTGATTATTTTGGAGTTAAAAGAATTTGTGGCCCGCCCATAGCCAGTCATTGATAATAGCATACACATTTTTTTGAGTGTGAAACCGGCCGCAAAGTTTAAAGGTGGGGCTGGCAGCTGGCAAAGATAGGTAACCGTCCCATTATAAATAAGGCACATTCTTGAAGTTTGGCTAAAAATCAAGATGAAGGCTTTTAAAAATTGAAATGCTACTCCCTTTTGCCAATAAAGCAGAACGTCATTCACGGTTCTGGGGGGAAAGAATGGTAATTGGCATCAATTTGCCTTTGTCAAAACGCATAATCCATTGATAATTAGCGGAAAAAAAGCTGAAATTAAATTGAGTTTTATTTCCGTAAATCAAAAAAAAGGCGAAATTTGCGACCTCGTTTCGAGAAACCAGTAGTTTTTTTCATAACTCATTCTAAACCAGTTAAATAAGATGAGAAAAGCTGACTTAGTAACAGCCATTTCCGAAAAAACCGGTGTAGCAAAAGTTGACGTCTTGGTAACGCTTGAAGAATTCTTCAAGTCAGTGAAAAATTCACTGGCCGGCGGAGACAACGTGTACATCAGGGGCTTTGGGAGCTTCGTGATCAAAAGAAGAAAGAAGAAAGTCGGGCGCCACATCAAGCGCAATGTATCCATTGATATTCCGGAACACTATATTCCGTCTTTCAAGCCTGCAAAAATATTTGTTGAGCATGTGAAAGGTAACGTGGATCATCTGCCAGAAGATGACAACGATGATTGACACTTGTCTTTTTGAATACGCAGGCCTTGAGCAAAAGCAAAAGAAGGATTGATGAGCAAAAGCCAATGGATTTTGATTTCAGCGGCTGTTTTATTGTTTGCCGTTCTGTATTTTGGTTTTGATACAAAGCCGAGTAAGCATAAAGAAATTGAAAAGCAGCGGGCAGGTGCATTTTCCAGCACGGACATCAGTTCCATGTTGGTAGATGCAAAGGCCGAATTGCCACCGCAAGCATCGGCTTCGATAATGGCACTTGAAAGTGATGTTGAAAAAGCGGCCTCCGATACTGTAAAAGCAGCATCCTACAGGCAGCTTTCCAGTCAATGGTATCAGCTTGAAAAAACAGGGATTGCAGGCTACTATGCTGAAAAAGTAGCCGAAATAACCCGGGACGAAGAAGCTTGGTCCATTGCAGGCACTACTTATTCACTTTGCATCCAACGGGAGCAAGAAGAGAAAATCAAGAGCTTTTGTACAGAACATGCTGTGCAGGCACTGGAAAAAGCACTTTCTTTGAATCCTTCCAATATGCAGCACAAGGTCAATTTGGCCTTGGTTTATGCGGAAAACCCTTCTAAGGAAAATCCCATGAAAGGCATATTGATGTTGGTGGACTTGAACAAGCAATACCCAGACGATGTTCTGGTACTGACCCAATTGGGACGGCTAGGCATTAAAACGGGACAGTTTGAAAAGGCAGTTAAACGGCTTGAAAGAGTCATTTCACTCGAACCAGACAACAAAACGGCAAATTGCCTACTTTCTCAAGCCTACGATGGCTTGGGAGAATCAGCCAAAGCAGCTGATTTTAAATCAAAATGCGAGAAATTATCCGGTAACTGAACCATTGGCAATTTGGAACGCATAACCCTTGCGTAATTCCGAGCAAATGATTCAGAAACCACTATTGTTAACTTAATTAAGAGAAATTGACATGCCTTGTGGTAAAAAGCGTAAGCGTCACAAAATTGCAACACACAAACGCAAGAAAAGACTGCGTAAGAACCGTCATAAGAAGAAAAACCGGTAGGTTTTAGCTAAACCTTGTGCCGATTGGCAGCCCAACGGAATGATTCCGTCATAGGGTTGCCAATCGGCGTTCCTGTCTATTAAGCCGGGGATTTCAATTAGGTCAATCCTGCAAAACTTTTCCAAAAGGAGCAACCGAAAAAGCTTAAAATCCCAAAGCCGACGGATTTTATTATAAAAATCCGATTTGCCCAAAAAAGACAACCAAACCGTTTTCGGTGCATTCAGTTTCTATAGGTCAAAACCTGAGTCTGAGCGTCCAAAGCAGTTTAACGAAGAAGTGGAATAAAGCGGCCGAGCGGCAGAGAACCGTAAACTTGACAACCAAATCTAATCCCTAATAGTCAAGTCGAATGTTCCCTTATTTTTAAACTGACAGGTCTTTATAATTCTGGTGTTGTTCCTTCCTTTTGCTTTCTTTCCGTGTGAATTGACCTTTTCCAAATCAACGTGCGGTAGCGGACGTACCTGCTTGGCTATTCCT